>DATJLB010000224.1:0-3556 GCA_035490915.1 Geobacteraceae bacterium | reverse complement strand
GCGCCGATCGTCCTGGAAACCGCTGCCTGCTTCATGTGGCATTCCTTCAACGCCTACGAGCGGCAGGGGGAGATCATCGCGGATTTCATCGGCTACCGGAACCCGGACCACTTCCTCGGTGAGAACCCCGTCGCGTCCGCCGTGATGGCGGGCCGCATGGGGGCGCACGCGTTTCCCGGCGAGGCGCGCCGTTACGTGATAGATCCCGCTGCACGGTCAATCCGTCAGGAACTGGTCGACAGCGGAAGCTACGAATGGCCGCGGGTGAACGAGCTGCACCGCTGCCACGGGTACCGCATAGGCTACATGGCCAAAACCCGGCCGGGTGAGTTTTTCTGGTCCCTCATCTGCAGGATCGACATGCAGAGCGGCCGCACCGCGTGCTACGATTTCGGTGCGGGGGTCTACTGCAGCGAGCCGGTTTTCGCGCCGCTGCCAGGTGTCCGTTACCATCCCGACGACGCAGAGGAGCCGGGATGGCTCATGACGGAGGTCTACGACAGCAGGCCGAGAAAGAGCTACCTGGCCGTTTTCCGGGCGGAGCGACTGGCCGACGGTCCGGTGGCGGTGGTCCATCTGAGCCATCATGTCCCCTTCAGCTACCACGGCTGGTGGAGTGCCGATTGACGTCATGGCATACAGTCGTGCAGGTGGAAAGCTTACCGTCAAAGTCAGATCCGTCGATGTGGGATGCGATAATTCTTGACTTAAATTGGTTATGTCTTATTATATATATATAACTTTACGTGTAGGGGGGGGCTTATGAAGCGGCTGGTTCTCTGGATATCTTTGATAGTGCTCGTCTGTGCCGGCATAGCATCCGCCCAGGGGGGAGTAAAGAAAAAGCGGCCTCCCGGCTATGAATACGGCAATGTTACCATCAACAACTTCTCCGCCAACGCGGGGCTTGCACCGGTCGTGTTCCAGCACTGGTCCCACAGGTCGCGGTTTACCTGCCGGGTCTGCCATGTGGATATCGGTTTCGCCATGAAAGCGGGGGCCACCAGGGTACGGGCTGCCGACAACATGAAGGGTTACTACTGCGGCACCTGCCACAATGGATCGATGCAGTTCAACAAAGAAAAGGTCTTCGAGGCCTGTTCCAAGGTTTCCTCGTCAGTAGACCAGAAAAGGTGCAACAAGTGCCATTTCGTGGGTGATACCGGGAAGCGGGAGGAGGAATTCTACAAATTTGCCGACGATCTCCCCAAGGAGCGCTTCGGCAACGGCATCGACTGGGAGAAGGCGGAAGAGGAAGGGCTGGTCAAGCCGGTCGACTTCATCAAGGGTGTTTCGGTGAAACGGCCGCCCCTCCCCGTGCAGAAAGACTTTGCCCTGGCCGCCAAGGTGGAGGGGATGCCCGAGATCATCTTCTCGCACAAGAAGCACACGGTCTGGAACGGCTGCGAGGTGTGCCATCCGGAGATATTCATCGGGATCAAGAAGGGGAGCACCAAGTATTCCATGATCGAAATCTTCGAGGGAAAATACTGCGGGGTCTGTCATGACAAGGTCGCCTTTCCCCAGATGGGATGCCAGAGATGCCATACCAAGCCCGTATCATAGGAATCCTCCTCCTGGGGCTGGCGGGGGGCGTTCTCCCCGCCTCGGCGGAATTTTTCAACCTGGCTCCCCAGCCGCCGGCCGCGAAATATGGGAACATTCTCATCGACCGGCTTGCCACGAAAAGCGGCGTCAAGCCCGTTGCCTTTTCCCACTGGCTGCACCGGCAGAAGTATACCTGCCGCGTCTGCCATTCCGAGCTCGAGTTCAACATGAAGACGAGCACCACCGAGATCACGGAATCGGCCAATCTGGCGGGGAGGTACTGCGGCGCCTGCCATAACGGAAAGATCGCCTTCGGCCAGGACCGGTGCATCACCTGTCATAACGGCGAGATCGGCCATGGGGAAGAGAAATTTGCCAAACTCCTTCTCCGCCCGCTCGTGAGAACGGAGTATGGCGACGGTATCGACTGGGTGGCTTCCCTCCGGAACGGGGCGGTTGCGCCGCAAAGCTTCCTCAAGAGCCAGGCCAAGGAGCCTCCCTTCGGGCGGGAGCTGTCGCTCGAGGCGGAATGGGTCAAGTTTCCTCCGGCCGTCTTCCCCCACAAGGCGCATACCGACTGGCTGGCGTGCAGCAACTGCCATCCGGACATCTTCAATATCAAGAAAAAAACTACCCGGCACTTCTCCATGCCGCTCATCCTGAAGGGGGAGTTCTGCGGGGTGTGCCACGTGACCGTGGCGTTCCCGATGAACGACTGCAAGAGGTGCCATCCGGCGATGACGCCGGACAGCGTCAAGCGTTAGCTGGACAGAGGAGTCGTTATGAAAATGGTCGCCGTCACGGCAGCCGCGCTGACGATCGTCATGTCGCCGGCGCTCGTCTCCCTTCCCGTCGGCGGAAACGCCGCAGTTTCTCTTTCCCTGGTGTCGCCTGCCCGGGCGGAGGATGCCTGGAAGGCGGAATTCGAGGAGGTGTGCGGCAAGACCGAGGACTCCATGGGCATGACCAAGGATGAGCTGAAGGCGCTCATGGCCAGATGTGACAAGCTGAAGCCGATCATCGATGCGCAGGAAGAAACCGTCCGCAAGGTTTACCTGAGGAGGCTCCAGATGTGCCGGGACCTTTTTGCGTACGTCTATGAGGTGAAAAACAAGAACTGATCCCTTCAGATATTCCCAGCCAACACTCGAGGCCCGGCAGGTTCCGAAAAACCTGCCGGGCCTTGTCACATCTAATCACACACCACAATCAGCGCAGGATGACCGAGTCGAGGATGACGGCGAGGAGAAGCACAGTCAGGTAAATGACAGAAGCCCTGAAGGCCCGCTCGTACCGGCTTGCCATGACGGCGTGGCGAATGCAGGCGGTCAGGAACCAGAGCCAGAGCGCAACGGCGGCAGCTGCGAACAGGGAGGGACAGCGTCCCGTAAGGGAAAGGGCGAGGGTGGCGGGAAGCAGGGCCGACGTGAACAGAAGGATCATTCCTCTCGTGTACCTCTCCCCGCATGCCACCGGCAGTACCGGCAGCCCGGCGGCCCGGTAGTCGTTGCCGTGCCGGAGGGCCAGCACCCAGAAATGGGGGGGCTGCCAGAGAAAAATGACCGTGAACAGGATCAGGCCGGCCGTGTCGACGGTGCCGGCGACCGCGGCCTGGCCGATGAGGACAGGCAGCGCGCCGGGAATACCCCCCGGTACTGCCCCCCAGGCGAAGCGGCGCTTGAGGACGAGGGTGTAGACGAGGGTGTAGAGAACGACGGCCGACAGCACGAGAAGGAAGGCCAGCAGGTTGAGGGTAAGCGCGAGGGAAAGGGCGGCGGCGATGCATGCCAACGCCACGAAGAGGAGCCGCGCCGTGCCGATGGCGTCCAGCGCCCGGACCCTTTCCCTCAAACGCTCCATGTTCCTGTCCAGGGGGCGGTCCAGAATGCAGTTCAACATGGCTGCGCCGGTTGCCGACAACAGGAGGCTCGCCAGACACACCGCCGCGGTCCGCGGCTCGGGGAACCCCCGGGCGGCGGTGACCATGCCGGCGTAGCCGGCCAGAAGG
>DATJLB010000223.1:0-12039 GCA_035490915.1 Geobacteraceae bacterium | reverse complement strand
CCCTCATCTCCACTTCGAGGCCTGGAAAGACGGCGTCAACATGACCGCGTCGTACATCCCGGGCGCCGGTTCGTCCCACGGTGCAGCCCCGGATAACGACGGCATCCGGCGCTCCATCCAGGCGGACGGGACGATGGTGTTCTCGAACCTGCCGTAGTCCGTGCGACGTTCGCCGTGCCACGTGCCAAACCGTCATCCCCCTTTCGTCGCACGTCGCACGGACTACGTCGCCCGTTTCTTCACATGCCTCGTCGGTACCGCGCTCCACGGGTCTTCCGGCCAGGGGTGCTTCGGGTACCGCCCCTTCAGCTCCTTCCGCACCTCCCGGTAGGCACCGTTCCAGAATCCCCTCAGGTCGGTCGTCACCTGGACGGGGCGACGTGCGGGAGAGAGGAGGTGAAGGACGACCGGAACCCTCCCCCAGGCAACCGTCGGGGTCTCGGCCAGGCCGAACAGCTCCTGGAGCTTCACCTCAAGAAACGGCGGCTCTTCGCCGGCATACCGGAGGGGAATCCGGGAACCACTCGGCACCGTCAGGTGGGTCGGCGCCCCCTCCTCGATCCTCCGCAGCTGCTCCCTGCTGAAGAGCTCTTTCAGGGGGGGAACGATGTCAACCCCTGCCAGTCCTGCCAGCGACCTGACCCCAGCAAGGTAGGGGCCGAGCCAGTCGGGAAGACTCTCCGCGAGGAACGAGTCGGAAAGGTCGGGCCACTCCCCGACCGGCCCGTAACGGCCGATGAAGCGCGCCCTCGACAGGAACTGCGCCGCCTGGTCCGTCCAGGTGAGCGCCGCGAGCCCTCTCTCACCGATCCCCGCCAGGATCGCTTCCAGAACCTCTTCAGCAGTCGGTGTTACCGGCGAGCTCGCCAGCACCAGGGCGCCGAGCCGCTCTTCCTCCCGCGCGGCCACCCGCCCTTCTCCCGCATCCCAGGCAACCACCCGCTGTCGTACGATGCCCGAGCTCTCCTCGCGGACATCCGCCAGGGAGAGGGCCGCGGCCGTGTGGATCAGGCCGTCACCCCGCTCCCCTCCCTCCATCACCGCGGCAACGATGAATTCCCGGTCCCGCAGGGCGCTGCGGGGCGAGAGCCGCCCTCCCCGGCCGTTCACAAGAAGGTAGCGGTCGGAGCCGGGCTCACGCCGGCGTGCGATCCGGTCGGGGTAGGCAAGGGCAAGGAGGCGCCCTGCCGCCGCGGATGAGACCTCGCCAGAGTTCTCACCGTTCCCGAGAAGCTTCATCAGGTGCCGAGCCGCCCGGTCGACCGTCCGGCATGCCGCAGTATCCACCCCGGACGTCCCGGCGCGCCAGAGATTGAGGAGCTCTACCCGGTCGAACATGTCGTTGTCGCTCGTGAAGGTCGCATCGAGCTCAGAGCCGCGCCTGACGATGTCCCGTTCCGAGAGAAGGGCCGCCATGTCGCAGGCGAGGGGGGCGAGCCCCTGTTCCTGTGCCGCCAGGAGCATGTGGGCCAGGCGCGGATGTACGGAGAGCTGCGCCATCGCGCTGCCGTGCCGGGTGATGACGCCTTCACGATCCACGGCGCCGAGTGCTGCCAGCAGGCGTCGCCCCTCGTTGAGCGCCGCTTCGGGGGGAGAGTCGAGCCAGGAGAGTGTTGCCGCATCCTTCACCCCCCAGAGGGCAAGCTCCAGGGCAAGCGGGGTGAGGTCCGCGCAGCGGATCTCCGGCGGCGTGAAAGGGACCAGGGTGCGCTGGACATGTTCGGTCCAGAGGCGATAACAGACCCCCGGGGCGAGCCGCCCCGCGCGGCCTGCACGCTGGGCGGCGGAGGCGGCCGACAGCCGCACCGTCACCAGCCGGTCGAGGCCGGACGCGGGATCGAACTGGAGCTGGCGCGTGTAGCCCGCATCGATTACCACGCGGACCCCCTGGATGGTCAGGCTCGTCTCGGCGATGTTGGTGGCGAGCACCACCTTGCGCCGCTCTGCCGGCATGATGGCACGTTCCTGGTCGGCGAAGGAGAGATCCCCGTACAGCGAGCAGACGAGGGGTGCCGGGTGGAGAGGACTTTCTTCGGCCAGGATCCGCTGGCAGCGCCGGATCTCACCGCTGCCCGGAAGGAAGACGAGGATGTCACCCTCCGTCTCCCTGAGCGCCGTCCGCACGGCGGCCGCGGCAGCCCGGACCATGTCCCGGTCGGGTTCAGCGGAAAGATAGCGGATCTCGACCGGATGGCTCGTCCCCTGGCTTGTCAGGAGCGGGGCGTCTCCCAGCAGGCGCGCCACCGGCTCTCCGTCAAGGGTCGCCGACATGACGACGATCCTGAGCTCCTCGCGTAGCTCCTGCCGGGCATCGAGACAGAGGGCAAGCGCGGTGTCGGCGGCGAGGCTCCGCTCGTGGAACTCGTCGAAAATCACCACCCCTACCCCTTCGAGGCCGGGATCGCTCTGGAGCCGGCGCGTCAGGATCCCCTCTGTCATCACCTCGATCCGCGTCGCGGCAGAGACTTTCCGCTCGAAACGGATGTGGTAGCCGACAGTCCGGCCAACCTCCTCCCCGAGCGAAGCGGCCATCCAGCGGGCAGCGTTAACCGCCGCCAGCCGGCGCGGCTCCAGCATTATAATTTTCGCATGCTGCAGAATAGGAAGATCAAGGAGGAAGAGCGGCACCCGGGTGGTCTTGCCGGCACCGGGGGGTGCCTGGATCACAACGGAGCGGGAGCGTTCGAGGGTTTCCCGGATCCGGGGGAGTATGTCGTCGATGGGGAGTCTGACCATATGGAACTAAAGTCTAATTGGACACGGATTAATGCAGATTTTGATTATTTTCAGATAATAAGCCTGAGCCCCTCCAGGTCGATGCCGACGAGGGACTGGACCACTGTGGCGGCTCTTCCGAGGTTTTCCTCGGGGTAACTGTTGGTCACCGCCAGGACCTTCAGTCCCGCTCCCGTGGCGGAGGCGATCCCGGCGGGGGTGTCCTCGATGGCGAGGCACCTCCCCGGAGCGATCCCGCGATCCGGGAAGGCGGCCCGCAGGCGCGCCACCGTCAGGGCATAGCTGGCGGGGTCGGGTTTGCTCGCCTCCACGTCCGCGGCGGTCACGACCACGTCGAACAGGCTGGCGATGCCGAGTTGCTCGGTGATCGGCCGGATATCGCCCGGGAGCGCCCCGCTGCAGAGGGCGAGAGGGATGGTGCCGGCCACAGAGCGGATAAGCTCCACCACCCCCGGGTACGGCTCCACCCCGGCGGCGATGGCGCACTGGAACGCCTTGGCCTTCTCCTCGATCAGGAGATGGAGATCCGCATCACCCACCTCCCGACCGGCGGCACGGAACGCCTCACGGAAGGCATCCCGGTCGTCGAAGCCGATGTAGTGGCGAAGGTACTCGTCCCAGGAGTAGCCGAGCCCCATCGGGACGAGGACCTCCTGGAATGCCTTGTAGTGGAGCGGTTCCGTGTCGACGATGATCCCGTCGAAATCGAAAATGACGGCTGAGAGCATGGCGAGGGTCCTTTGCGCGATCTACAAAAAAACCAGTAACCTCGGGCGGGTTACTGGCTTCTCGAAATTGGTGATCCCAAGGGGACTTGAACCCCTGTTACCGACGTGAAAGGCCGGTGTCCTAACCACTAGACGATGGGACCTGAAGCGGTGAGTAGCTCATAGAAAGTGGTGACTGATCACCATGTTCTGTTTTCATGGCGGGAGCCAGGATTCTAACCTGTGGTTGACAACGTCGGAATCGAACCTAAACCCTTGAGCGATCATCTTTTACAACATCATAGAGTCAAAGTCAATAGAAATATCAAGGCATTAGCCAGATTTCATATTATGCAAGCGCGTGGGTTCGCAGCATCTTTGAATCATCGGATATCACGATGGAGAGGTAGGTAGGATATACGTATGGGCGACGTGGGTATATCAGGTGGGTGAATAACGGTTACATAGCATGCTGCGATACCGTATGGTATCACGTCAATTCATGCGAAATTTTGACGATTTGAATGAATGCAATAATGGTCATCGTCAAAGCTCAAAAGATAAGGGCAGCTAACATTCTTGGAGAGGCACATCCAATGATTTGCATAATGATGAACGACCTTGCATCTCTTTGGTTTTTCCATTGCCAGGGCCTCCTTCTCAATGTCGTGATGCTTCCACACAGCCTCCAAAGAATTAGATTTCGACTCATTTCCCGACGCCTCCGAACTCGGGTGGTCGTATTTGTATGTTAAAGGTATCAACATCTCAAAGCTTGTCAATAGCTGTACTTGGTTAGAATTTACCAATCATAGTGCTTGACCGAGGTTGTCTCCCGGGGATTTATTCCCCCTTGAACTGAAGCACAACAGCATTACCCTGAACCCTGCAGGTGATGTACCCCTCATGGACCAGAATCGCTGCAATGTGCGCTGCATGTCGTGGATAGAGCTTTTCCGGGTTCATCTGCTCGGAATAGTACTCGACCCAGATACCGAAATCATCAGGAGATGAGCCGGCCATACCGAATCCGCAACGTAGCGTTGTGCCTTGAAAGGTACGCAGGATGGCATGCAGGAACTCAGAAGATATGAATTTCTCCACGCCGTCAAAGTGTAACGTCACTCCTTCCTTGACGCTGCCGGTATAGGTTATGGTTCTCTTGGATGGAGGGCCAAGGGCCAGGATCGTAGGCATTGATGGTTTCCAGGTTATGTTCGTCCGCTGATGCTTCCCCTATTAAATCTCCAAGGCGGTGAATGTCAACTAATGGCATGTGGGTTCCGATCGTTATTCCCACCCGTCCTGGCTCAAAATAATTGAAATGAATTTTCTCGATGTCTTAATGGGAAAAAGAAAAAGGGTTAGCTTTGCGGGCTAACCCTTTGTTTCTATTGGCTGGGGTGCTAGGATTCGAACCTAGGGATGACGGAGTCAGAGTCCGTTGCCTTACCGCTTGGCGACACCCCAATGCAGGGACCTTGTATAGCAAATCGGACGGGTGACGTCAAGCCTTTTTGGCGGGGACCTGCGCCGCCCCGGCCTCGATCGCCTTCACGTTGGCCGGAATGAAGCAATGGTTCCGCTCGGGGAGCGCATTGCGCAACGCCTCGGAGAGAGACTCCAGGGAAACCGCTCCACTCCTCGCCGCATAGGCCCCGGCCGCCACCATGTTCACCATCCGGGCATCCCCCAACTGCATGGCGATCTCGTTCATTGGAACGAGAATCGTCTCGATGTCGTCGCGACCGAGACCGGCTGCGTCGATCAGGGAGGAGTTGACAATCAGGGTGCCGCCGGGCTTCACCTTCAGGGCATACTTGTCGAACGAGGTCTGGTTCAGGACAACGGTCACCGACGGATTGCCGATCACCGGCGACCCCACCTCGCCGTCGGCGATCACGACAGTGCACATGGCCGCGCCACCGCGCTTCTCGACCCCGTAGGCGGGGAAGAAGGAAACGTTCTTCCCTTCGTTAAGGGCGGCGTAGGAGAGGAGGTTTCCGGCGAGGAGCACCCCCTGACCGCCAAAACCGGCTATGAAGACATCGTAACGCATGATAAACCCCGTGAACGGTGTACGGTGAATGGTGAAAAAGTCGGATCTGAAAGGTTTTGCCAACCGGGCGGGATTTCGTCCCCCCTATAAATCCGCCGTATTCTTGAACACGCCCAGCTTGAAGTAGTCGCACATCTCCGTCCCCACCCGTTCGTTGGCGGCGATGGGGTTCATCCCCCAGTTGGTCGGACAAGCGGAGAGCGCCTCTATGAAGGAGAACCCCTTCCCTTCCGCCTGGTAGCGGACCGCCTTCTTGATCTGCTTTTTCGCGTCCATGAGATTCCGCGGGTTGTTCACCGCCACCCGCGCCGAAAAAGCAACGCCGTCCAACTGGGCGAGGAGCTCCGCCATCCTGATCGGCGCGCCGTCCTTTTCCCTTTTCCTGCCGTAGGGAGAGGTGGAGGTCCGTTGTCCCACCAGGGTAGTTGGTGCCATCTGGCCTCCGGTCATGCCGTAGGTGGTGTTGTTCACGAAGAACACCGTGATGTCCTCCCCCCGGTTTGCGGCGTGGATGATCTCGGCGGTGCCGATGGCGGCCAGGTCGCCGTCCCCCTGGTAGGTGAAGACAAAACTGTCGGGACGCGCCCGCTTGACCCCCGTGGCAACCGCCGAGGCACGACCGTGCGGGGCCTCAACGACATCGATGTCGAAGTAGCTGTACAGAAAAACGGAACAACCCACCGAGGCGACGCCGATGGTCCGGCTCTGCACGCCGAACTCGTCCATCGCTTCAGCCACCAGCCGGTGGTAGGTGCCGTGGTGGCACCCGGGGCAGAAATGGGTCTGGACATCCTTCAGGCTCGCCGGCCTCGTAAATACCTGCTGCATACAAACCTCTTTGGGGCGCTGTGCTCTGGGTGCTAGGTCAAAACCGGGATTTTCCAGTGACCAGAACCCGGTGCCCCGTGCCTGTCAGTAGTACTTTCTGATCTGCTCCAGGATCTCCTCAGGGGTCGGAAGCGAGCCGGCGCCCGGAGGTCTGCCGTAGAAGTAGACCTCGGTGTCCTTCGCCACGGAAAGCCTGACGTCTTCGATCATCTGGCCGGTGCTGAGCTCGATGTCGAGGACCCTCTTGCACTCGCCGGTCAGGAGGGCATAGGCCTTTTCCGGAAAGGGGAAGAGCGTGATGGGGCGGAGAAGGCCCACCTTCAGCCCCTCCTCCCGCGCCATCATGATGGCGGTCTTGGCGATCCGGGCCGCGGAGCCGAAGGCGGTGACGAGAAGCTCGGCATCGTCGGTCTCGAACTCCTCCCACCGGCACTCGTTTTCCCGCAGGAGCTGGTACTTGGCGTGGAGCTTCCAGTTGTGGGCCTCCAGCTCGCCGTCCCCCAGGTAGAGGGATTTCACCACCCGCTGCCCGCCATCCCCTATCCCCCGCACCGCCCACTCCTTGGGAGGAAGGGGGGTATCGGGCCGTTTGTGGGGGACCAGCGGCTCCTTCATCTGCCCGACTACCGCATCCGCCATCACCATCACGGGCATCCGGTAGATATCGGCCAGATCGAAAGCGAGCATGGTCAGGTCGTACATCTCCTGGACCGACGAGGGAGCGAGGACGACGATGTGGTAGCCGCCGTGGCCACCTCCCTTCACCGCCTGGAAGTAATCGGCCTGGGAAGCGTCGATTCCGCCGAGACCGGGGCCGGAGCGGCAGATATCGACGATGACTCCGGGGAGCTCCGAACCCGCCATGTACGAAATCCCCTCCTGCTTGAGGGAGATGCCGGGACCCGACGACGAGGTCATGGCGCGGACGCCGGTGGCGGACGCGCCGAGAAGCATGTTGATCGAGGCAATCTCGCTCTCTGCCTGGATGAACTCGCCGTTCAGCTTCGGCAGCTCACGGGAAAGGTATTCGGGGATGTCGCTTTGGGGGGTAATCGGGTAACCGAAGTAGTAGCGGCAACCGGCTTCGACGGCGGCCATTGCTACGGCTTCGTTCCCTTTCACGAACAGGCGCTTCGTCAAGCCCACCTCCTGAAAAGGCTGTCCGCCACGGACTCGTTCACGTAAGACAGACATCGGGTTGGATCTGGTCGTACAGGCAGCACATATGATGTTCTACTGATGCTTGAGGAGGCTGTGCAGACACTCATTTAAAGACCGTAATGGCAACATCGGGACATATCTCCGCACAGAGTGCACAACCGGTGCACCTTTCCTGAACAGTCATAACCGCCGGAGTATAACCCTGCAGATTGATCTTGTCGGATAATTGTATCAGTTTGTGGGGACAGGCAATGGTGCACAATCCACATCCCTTGCACCGTATCTCGTCAATCTCGATCCTGGCCATGTTAAGAGTCCCTTGCCGTGGTGTATCAGATCATTTTCTACGTACATCAAAACTATCAAAAACCACGACGATGAGTCAACGATTTTATTTTTCACAAAATATTGTTTTTTATACTTGATTTTACTCAATATTGCAGTTAAATATAACTAAAATGATTTAATAGACATTTCGTACACACAAAAGGAGGAATAAGGATGGCACCAACGTTATTGGAATTGACAGCAAGCATTGTCTCTTCACATGCATCAATGTCAGAGATGTCCAGTGACGATCTCCTCCAGGAGATCCAGAAGGTCTATGCTTCGCTTCAGCAACTGGAGGTCGTAGGTGAGGCAGCGGCGCCCGAAGCAAAGGCCCCGGCGATGACCCTCAAAAAGGCCTTCCAGGCCGATCAGGTATCCTGCATGATCTGTGGCAAGGGGGGAATGAAGACGCTTGCCCGCCACCTGGCCAAAGTCCACGGCATGAAACCGGGCGAGTACAAGAAGCAGTTCGGCATCCCGAGCAGCCAGGCGCTGACCGCGAAGAACTTCTCCGAGGCGCGCCGCAAAATGGCCCAGGACAGGGGTCTGGCGGACAATCTCGCCAAAGCCCGTGAAATCAGGGCCGCCAAACTCAAGGCCAAAAAAGCTCAGCCGGCAAAGCCCGCCAAAGCCAAAACCGCTCCCAAGGCGAAGGCCGTAAAGAAAGCTGCTCCCAAGGCGAAAAAGGCGTAGATCGAACCTGACAGTCAAAAAGCCGCCACCGAGCGGCTTTTTTGCGGCGTGTGATGCAAAAAGGGCCGGCGTTTCTCTCGCCGGCCCTTCGTTATTTCTGGTGGAGCTGATCAGGATCGAACTGACGACCTCTTGAATGCCATTCAAGCGCTCTCCCAACTGAGCTACAGCCCCATTCAAGAACCTCGTTTATACCAAAACCCTCGACGGCTGTCAAACATTTTTTGCCCAACCGGGAAGATTTCTTGCTTGACCCCTCCCGGAGCATTCGCTATAATCCGTTCACTTTGCCGGAGTGGTGAAATTGGTAGACGCACTGGACTCAAAATCCAGCGGGGGCAACCCCATGCCGGTTCGACCCCGGCCTCCGGCACCATCGATCTAAAAGACCTGGCGGTTTGACCGTCAGGTCTTTTTTAATGCCCCGCTTCGGGGAGCCTGGTCGAGTTGTGCATACTGCAAAAAAAGGGCTCCCGGTTGGGAGCCCTTTTGGTTCGGACAGTTCCATTCCCTTATTGCAGGGCAGTGGAAATCGCCTGGATCTGCACGGCGGTTAGCGATGAGAACTGGCCCATGCCCCCCATATTGCTGCTGATGCCGGTCTGGATCATCGCCGGGGTCGCCCCGTGGACGCTCGACGTCGCTATCGCGCCATGGCAACTGACGCAATTGGCAGTATAGTAAGCCGCGCCGTCAAAAGTCGTGGTGGTAGTCGGCGTCGTGGTGGTAGTCGGCGTCGTGGTGGTGGTCGGCGTGGTGGTAGTAGTCGGCGTCGTGGTAGTAGTCGGCGTCGTCGTGGTGGTGGTCGGAGTGGTCGAAGCAGTCGGGTTCAGAGCGGCTGCGATCGCCTGCACCTGCGCTGCGGTAAGGCTCGAGAATTGTCCCATGCCACCCATGTTGCCGCTGATGCCGGCCTGGATCTGGGCTGCGGTGGCACCCAATTTGCTCGAGGTGGCCAACGAACCGTGGCAGCCGGCACAGTTGGCGGTGTAGTAAGCTGCACCGTCAAAGGCAGGCGTCGTCGTAGTGGTGGTCGTCGTAGTGGTTGTCGTCGTGCTCGGGGCGAGAGGCATGTTGGCCATGGTGAAGGTACCGCCGCCGATGTTGGTAGCCGGGGCGCTGTAGATCATGGCGCTGGTGCTCGCGTTCATGACCGAAATGGTCCCCGCGGAAAAACTGATGGTAACCGCGTCAAGCATGGCGTCGAGTCCCGCATGGTTGGCGACGAACTGCCCGGAAATCGGATCGGTCGTAGCGCCGTACTGGGTCATGAGGGGCTTGAGACTGGTCATGAGTGCACTCTCGGCCGCCGGCAGATTTGCCGCTATCCCCTGCATCACGGACAGACTCGGGGACGCGAAGATCTGCGCCGGGTCGGTACCACCGGCCGCACTCGCCACCATCACGTTTGTCAACGGATTGATATTGGCAGTGCCGGAACCGGTAGCGAAGGAATGAAGCGTGTAACTGGCCGTCCCCACCGTCCCGGTGGCCTCCAGAATAAAGGGACCCTGCATGCCGGTGACATTGAAGGTATAGGAGCCGTCGCTCCCGATGGTGGCCGTCAGTTCCTTGGTCGGGGATGACGAATCTTTCAGGTAGGCGGTACCGACCAGGGGTGAACCTGCGGCGGCAACGCCCGTTACCGACGGAGCTCCCGCACTGCCGCTCCCGCCGCAACCGCTGAACATAAGACTAAGCGCCGTCAAACTCACCATGACCGGACCAATAAATTTTCTCTTCATGTGCTCTCCTTTTTTTGCGGTTACGTCCGTTTCCGGCGGAACCATCACTCGAGTTGTGCAGGGTTTCCCGTTGACAACCCCATGCTCCGGATGTCTCTCCCTCCTCGGAAATTTCATTGACGGATATTACCGTGACTGCTGCACACATGTTCCGTGGTTCGTCCATCCGCGCTGCACTACCCTCCGAATTCTGGCCACAAAAAAGCCGGGGCCGTAATATCGTGTGACATTTCGGCAACCCGGCTGTCTCTGTGAGACCCAATGGGCTTTCCGCCCCATCCTCGCGGATGGTTGAGTATTATCGTCTACCACCAGAGGGTATCTACCGTGGCTCCGATCCAACCTCAGCCCGGTATCACCTATCTTTCGTGCAGGCGTGCTCTCTTCTCAACTACCTCCCACTGATCTGGCTCTGCCCGCAAAAAAAGCCGGAGCCCCATATCGCAAGATATTTCGGCAACCCGGCTGTCTGCGTGAGACCCTATGGCTTTCCGTCCCATCCTCACGGATGGTTTGGCGTTATCGTGTATCAACTCCCCGTATGTGATAGTGACAAGAATTATACAGGAAAGATACACGTAAATCAAGTCAAAAATAGGCCACGCTAAGGTCTGGGATTTCCTGAGTTTTGATACTAAACATACCTTCCCATCCTGTCAGAAGGACGTATTTCTCCGTTCCCGGCAGCGATGAGAACGCTCCCTTCCGCCGATCATTGTCTCTGTCGGACCGCCTCGAACAGCATGATGCCCCCGGCAACCGAGGCGTTCAGCGAGGCAACGCCCCCTTTCAGGGGGATGGCGACCAGGGCGTCGCACTTCTTCCGGACCAGCGGGCGGATCCCCTCACCCTCCCCGCCGATCACAAAGGCTACGTGGCCGGTGAAGTCCTGACCGTAGAAGGAAGCGGCGGCATCACCAACCGCGCCGAAGATCCAGAACCCCTCCCGCTTCAGCTCGTCCAGGGTCTGGGCGATGTTGGCGACGCGGGCCACCGGGACCGTTTCGATCGCGCCGGCGGATGACTTCTCCACCGTCGCCGTTACCCCCACCGCCCGGTCCTTCGGGATGATCACCCCGTGGGCGCCGGCGCACGCCGCGCTTCGGATGAGCGCCCCGAGGTTGTGGGGGTCCTGAACCCCGTCAAGGACCAGCAGGAGCCCCTTCTCCCCCGAGGCGCGCCAACGCTCGAGCAGGTCGTCGAGTTCGGCATAGGGGAACGGCTCCACCCGAAGTGCCACCCCCTGGTGGTAATCGGTGCCGCAGAGGCGCGTCAGGTCACCCTTCTCCCGCTGACGGACCGCCACCCCCTTCTCGGCGGCCAAGGTGAGGATCTTCTCCACCCGCCGGTCGTGCCCTCCCCCGGCGACAAAAAGCTCGAAGGCCCTCCTGCCACCGCGGAGGGCCTCCATCACCGGATTTATGCCGTAAATGAGCTCGTCTTTCATATATGCCTTTCCATACCAAGTTCATAACACCCCCTGTCCCTGTAGGCCCTATGGGTCCTCTTAACTTAAAGAGAGGGGGAACTTGTTTTCTCCTCCCCTTAAACTAAGGGGAGATCGGGAGGGGTTACGCTCTTTGCGTCCTTGAGCGACCGGAGGGAGCGAGCGGTTCAATGGTTTCAAGCTGAAACTATTTCCTCCACAATCGCCGCCACCGCCGCCACCGGATCTGCCGCCGCGCTGATGGGGCGGCCGATCACCAGGTAGTCCGCACCGGCGCGGACCGCCTCCCCCGGGGTCATCACCCGTTTCTGGTCGTCCACCGAGGCGGTGGCC
>DATJLB010000222.1:0-14784 GCA_035490915.1 Geobacteraceae bacterium | reverse complement strand
GATGGTGCCGTGCTTGGAGGTCTCCCACATCTCCCACTGGGGATGGTCGAACCCCATGTGGCAGGTCCGGCACGCCTTCGGATCGCGCGCCTCCTTCACCGAGAAGGAGTGGCGGGTGTGGCAGGAGTCGCAGGCGCCGGTCCCGTAGCGCTTGAGATCGGTCGCTGCCTTCTCCCCCACCTTGTGGCAGGCGGAGCACCCCTTCAGGTCACCGCCGCCGACCGCCGCGGGCTGGTGATTGATCATCGGCATCGCCTTCATCGCCGCCCAGGCGAGGGCATGCTTGCCGTTTCTGTACTCCTCGACCCGCTTGGCATGGCACTGGGCGCAGGTTTCCGGGGTGGGGAGCTTCACCTTCGCCACGTCTGACGCCGACTGATGGTCAGAGCCGTGGCAGGCGGAGCAGTCGAGCTTCTTCCCCATCTTGCCGGAGAGGAACTGCGTGACGATCCCCGGCGTCACCTTTTCGTGGCAGCTGATGCAGTTCGATTTCCTGGCCGGCTTTTTCTCGGCCGCCTGGACGGACAGCGACGGGAAGGCGAGCAGGGTGACGGCCAGCACGGCCATCAAAATTGCGTTCTTTCGGTACATTCATTTCCTCCTGGGTACGTTGATGTGCAGCAGGCCGTACCTTAACCAGCTTGTCCACGCGGATCATTGACCCAGGTCAAAACTGTCACACTATTTATTCCTCGGCGACGTTTTCAACAGTCTGCTACAACTCCCCCGCCTTCGGGAAGAGTATGTTGTTCTCCAGGTGGACGTGCTTGTGGAGGTCGTCTTCGAACTCCTTCAGCATCCGGTAGGTGAGCGCGAAGGTCGTGCAGACGTCTCCCGGGACCGTATACCCGTTCGCGAGGCGGCGGATCTCGTGGACCGCGTCGCCGATCTCGTCGTGTTCGTGATTGAGCTTTCCGAGGGAGGCCTTGAGCGTTTCCAGGTCCTCCGTGCCGGGCGCGGTCCCTTCCTTCCGCGCCGCGTCGATCCGCTTGATGATGGGGAAGAGGACCTCCTCTTCTTCCCGGAGGTGGGCCGTCATGTCGGCAGCCACCTTGTCGAAGATCGCGGCGATCTCCACCGCCTCGGGATGGCGGGCGCCGTGGACCTCGGCGATCTTTCGGGCGTAGATGGCGATCTGCTCGGTGTTCTCCCTGAGGTAGCCGTGGTGGGTGTTGACGATGTAGTCGGAGAGAAACGGGAGTCCCCAGGCCGCGAAGTTCTCCCCCCGCGCTACCGGCGCGCTCTTCGCATCCCCGATCTCCCGGAGGATCGCGGCGGGGTCGATCCCCCGCTCCCGGCAGGCGTCCGCCAAGGGGACCTTGCCGCCGCAGCAGAAGTCGATCCCGTGCTTCTCGAACACCTTGGCGGTCCGGTAATCCTCGGCGACAAAGTCCCCGACCGTCCTGGCGCCCTCCTGCTCTCTGCTCATGGCTTCCTCCTCTGCGCGTTAATGATGGGCGAAGTATACCGCGGTTTTCCCTTCGCGTTTTGACCCATGTCAAAGAAACCTGCTGAGAAAACTGGTAGCGTAATTCCACGACCTTACGTGCGCCGAAACAAGAGGAATCACCATGCCGAACACTACCCAAGCATTAAGAATACAGGAAAGTCCCGCGTTCGCCACCCATCCCGCCAAGCTTTTCGTCGAGACGACCACCCGCTGCAACCTCGGCTGCGTCATGTGCGTCAAGCAGACCGACGGTTGCGGGATGACCGAAGGGGAGATGACGCCGGCACTGTTCGAGGCGCTCGCCCCCGCCTTTCCCTACCTCGAAGCGCTGGTCCTGAACGGCGTCGGCGAGCCGCTCCTCAACCCGCACCTGGAAGAGTTCATCCGGAGCGCCCGCAGGCACATGCCGGCGTCGGGTTGGATCGGCTTCCAGTCGAACGGTCTTCTCCTCACCGAGGCCCGCGCGCATTCCCTGGTCGAGGCGGGGCTCGACCGGATCTGTCTCTCCATCGACGGGGCGTCCCCGGAGACCTTTCGGAAGGTCCGCGAGGGGGGGGATCTCACGGCGATCGGGCGCGCCTTTGCGGCGCTGGCAGCGGCGAAGACGCGGTGCGGCAGGCCGGAGGTCCAGGTCGGGATCGAGTTCGTAGCGATGCGGAGCAACCTCCGGGAGCTCCCTGCGGCGCTTCGCTGGGGTGCCGGGCAGGGAGCCACCTTTGCCATCGTCACCCACGTCCTCCCCTACGACGAGCGGCACGCGGGAGAAGCCGCCTACGCCGCCTGCACCGACGAGGCGCTCGTGCTGTTCAACGAATACAGGAAAGAGGCCGAGCGGCAGGGGATCGACCTCAACGGCTATTCCGGGGCGCGCTGGCGCTTCGCCCGCAACCCCGACGAGCAGCGGGTCGTCGCGCTCGTCGACGCCATGAAGAACGAGGCGCGGCGGCGCGACATCTTCATCGACCTGAAGAAGCTCCTCCAAGTGGACGCTGTCGCGATGGGGGAGGTCGCCACCGTGTTTGCCGAGGCGGAGGCCGTAGCGCGGGAATGCGGGCTTGAACTCCGCCTCCCTGACGTCGCCCTGCGGGAAAAGCGCCGCTGCAGCTTCGTCGAGGAGGGTGGCGCGTTCGTTTCCTGGGACGGGAAGGTCTCCCCCTGCTACTTCCTCTGGCACCGCTACAGCTGCTTTGCGAGCGGCTGGCAGCAGCCGGTGCAGCCGAAGGTGTTCGGCACCCTGGGGGAGCGGGGTATCCTCGACATCTGGAACGACCCGGCGTTTCGCGCGTTCCGCGAGGGGGTGCTCGCGAATGACTACCCCAACTGCTCCGCCTGCGGTCTTGCCCCGTGCGACTACGTCCAGACCGACGACTTCCGTCAGGACTGCCACGTCAAGGAGGTGCCGTGCGGCGCGTGTCTGTGGTGCATGGGGGTGTTCCAGTGCCTGCGCTAGCAGGCTGTTGCAAAACTACTGCGGGGCCGGTCTGCGTTGTTGCCGCTCGCTCGGAAGCTCAACGTAGACCTGCTACGCCTCGCTCCCTCCCTCGCTTGCGCCTAGCATCCCGGCCTCCTCGCTACGTTTTTTAACAGCCTGCGCTGATCCTGCGTTTGTGGGTTTTTTGTTAGGAGACGACGGAGTGCATCGAAGGTTTATCCATCTGCCGGGGAAAATGAGGGGGGAGCTGCGGGGACGGCATGCGTCTCCGTCGTTAAAGTACGCCCTGTGGGGTTTTCTGAGCGGCACCGCTTCGATCCTCGCCATCCTTGCGGTCACCAAAATGGCGGGGAGTCCGCTTCTGATCGGGGCGTTCGGGGCGTCGGCCGTCCTCCTGTTCGGTGCCGCGGAATCGTCGCTGGCGCAGCCCCGCAACCTTATCGGCGGTCACATGGTGTCGGCGGCAGTTGCCGTGGCCGTCGTCTCAACGGGAGTCACCGGGGTGTACGCCACGGCCCTGGCGGTGGGAATCGCCATTTTTCTCATGTGCCTGACGCGCACCGTTCACCCGCCAGGCGGGGCGACCGCCCTGATCGGCGTCCAGTGCCACGCCGGTCCGTTGTTCCTTGTCCTGCCGGTGCTCGCCGGCGCCCTGCTCCTCCTCGCCATCGCACTCTTCACCAACAACATCGTCTACCACCGGCAGTACCCGAAGCACTGGCTGTAGTTAACAGGTTGTTGAAAAACAGCCATCTCGCCGCCGTCCTCGAAAGCCACCTTGTGCGGCGTAGCGCTGCAACCCTCACCCAATCCCTCTCCCAGAGGGAGAGGCAAGGCATGCTCTCCCCCTCGGGGGGAGAGATAGAGAGAGGGCTGGCCTCCGCGTGGCTTTCTGCGGGTGCGACGATCTGACTGTTTTTGAACAACCTGAGTTTTTCAACAACCTGTTATAGCCCGTACTTCGCCATCTTGTACCGGAGCGTCCCCCGCGGCACTTTGAGGACCTGGGCTGCCTGGAGGACGTTGCCACTGGTCGCGGCGAGGGCCGTTTGGATGAGCGTCTTCTCGTACCTCTCCGTCGCCTCCTCCAGCCCGAGCTCCATGTCGAGCATCACGGTCGGCGCCGCGCCGTCCTTCGGCTCGCGGCGGGCGATCTCGCGCGGGAGGTGGTCCGGCAGGAGGACCGGGGCGTTGTTCATGATGCAGATCCGCTCGATGACGTTCTTCAGCTCACGGATGTTCCCCGGCCAGTCGTAGCTTTCCATCAGTTCCAGCGCAGCGGGAGATATCTCCTGGAAGTTCCGGGAAAAGATCTTGTTGTACCGGTCCAGGTAGAACTTCGCGAGAACCGGGACGTCTTCCCGCCGCTCCCGCAGCGGGGGCATGTCGATCGGGAAGACGTTCAGGCGGTAGTAGAGGTCCTCCCGGAAAAGACCCTCCCTGATCGCCGCCGGGAGGTTCCGGTTGGTGGCGGCGATCACCCGGACATCGATCTCGATGTTTCTGGTGCCGCCGACCCGGCGGATCTTCCGCTCCTCCAGGACGCGCAGGAGCTTTGCCTGCATGGCCGGATCCATCTCTCCGATCTCGTCGAGAAAGATGGTTCCCTTGTTGGCTTCCTCGAACAGCCCGTTTTTCCGCTGGATGGCAGTGGTGAAGGCCCCCTTTTCGTGGCCGAACAGCTCGCTTTCCAGGAGGTTCACCGGGAGGGAGGCGCAGTTGATCTCGATGAACGGCGCCTCGCGGCGGTCCGAGAGGTGGTGGATGGCCCGCGCCACCAACTCCTTGCCGGTCCCCGACTCGCCGGTGATCAGGACGGTCGAGGCGGGGTAGCGGGCGATCTCCTTCACCTGGCGGATCATCTCGCTGAAGGCGCCGCTCGCGCCGACGATCGGGACCTTCTCGAACAGCTCCAGGTCCCCCCGGCGGAGGTTGCGCACCTCGCGCTTCAGGGTCTGGGTCTGGAGCGCCAGCTTGACGATCACCCGGAGCGCGTCCGCCTTGAACGGCTTTTTCATGTAGTGGAAGGCACCGAGCTTCAGCGCCTCCACCGCGCTCTCCACTGAGCCGAAGCCGGTGATGACGATCACCAGGAGTTCCGGGTCGATCTTCTTCAGCGACTTGAGCACTTCGATCCCGTCCTCCGGCCCGAGATTGAGGTCGAGGAGCACGAGGTCGAGGTCCTCCTCGGCCACCAGCTCCAGGGCGCTCCGGCCGCTGTCGGCGCTGAGCACCGCATAGCCGTCCTCCCCCAGGATCCGTTCCACGTTTTCCCGGATGAACGCCTCGTCGTCGATGATCAGGATCTTTTCCATGGATTCCTTAAATCGGTTCGATGTTCGAAGTTCGATGTTCGACGTTAGACCTCGAACTTCGAACATCGAACATGTTACTTCCGTTTTTCCCCGAGCACCTTGGCGAACGCCTTCGCCGCGGGGGAGAGCTCACGGCCGGCGCGGCTGGCGAGGTAAAAGCGCCGGGAGATCGTGAGCCCCTTCACCTTGACGGGGACCAGTTCCTCCCGCTCTATTTCCTTCCCGACCGAAAGAAGCGAGACGAACGAGCTGCCGAGCCCGCTCGCGACGGCGTGCTTCACCGCTTCGTTGCTCCCGAGGTGTGCGGTGACCTTCAGCGTCTGGGGGGGGAGCCCCGCTTTCGCGAGCGCCTCGTTCACGGTCCGGCCGGTCCCTGAGCCGGGCTCCCGCAGGACGAGCGGCTCGCCCTCAAGTTCCGCCAGCTCGACCGACTTCCTGCCGTTCCAGGGATGGCGGCGGTTCACCACGAGGGAGATCTCGTCCCGGCCGAGGGGGGCGAACTCGAACCCCTCCTCGTCGAACCTGCTCCCGACCACCCCGAGCTCGATCTCTTCCCGCGCCAGCTTTTCCAGGATGTCGCGGCTGTCCCCCTGGATGAGGGTGAGCCGAAGGGTCGGGAAGCGCTCCAGCAGTACCGGGAGGAGCTCCGGGATCATGTAGTTGGCCGGGATGTTGCTCCCGCCGATCCTGAGCTCGACGTCCTCCGCCCCCTTGAAGCGCCTCATCGCCTGGTGGATCGCCTGGACGTCGTCGATCACCTGCCGGGCGTGCTGGAACAGCACCTTACCCCCCTCGGTGAGGAGCGCCCCCCTTCCGGTCCGGTCGAGGAGCCTGACGCCGAAATCGCTCTCCAGGGAGGAGATGTGCTGACTCGCGGTCGACTGGGTGATGAAGGTCGCCTCCGCCCCGCGGGAGAAGCTCCCGGTTTCCGCCACCGCCAAGAAGATTTCCAGCTGCTTGAGATTCATGGGCCGGCCCTTGTCGTAATAGTCGAGGCTCTTGCAAAACTACTGCGGGACCGGTCTGTCGGTGCTGCCGCTCGCTCGGAAGCTCAACGTAGCCCTGCTACGCCTCGCTCCCTCTCTCGCTTGCGCCTGGCATCCCGGCCTCCTCGCTACGTTTTTCAAGAGCCTCAGTCGATAGAAATAAATTATAAATTCTATTTAAATTACCAATTTGACCGGGCGATGTCAATTCCTTCCTCGCGGCGAATGACCTAGGGCGCCGGCTCTGCCGCTTCTCCCTGCCAAACCTCCTCCGTCGTCAGCCGGGCCACCATCATGGCCGCGACGTTGTCGCCGGTGGCGTTCAGCAGGGTCGCCAGGGGATCGATGATGACGCTGATGGCGGCGAGGAGCGGGAGGATCTCGGCGGGGAAACCGAACACCGACAGGATCAGCATCTCTCCGATCATCCCGCCCCCCGGGATCGCCCCCATCACCACACCTACCAGGATGGCGACGCCGGCCGCCATGGCGAGCCGCCCGATAGTGAGCTCGTAGTGGAAGAGGCTCATGGCGAAAAGGACCTTGAGCACCCCTCCGATCACCGAGCCGTCCTTGTGCAGCGCCGCCCCGACCGGGATCACCACGTCGCAGACATCGAGCGGCACCCCCATCTTCGGTGCCGCTTCCAGGTTGACCGGCATGGTGGCCATGCTGGAGCAGGTTCCGAGCGCCGTGAGGGAAGGACTCAGCATGTGGGCCCAGAAGCGGCGGACAGCGGTGATACCGCCGGCGGCAAAGGCATACAGGGAAAAGCCGCCGGCGAAGTAGAGGAGGGAAAAGGCGTAGTAGACTATGAAGACTTTAAGGTAGGCGGCGGCGATCGCCTCGCCGGTATCGACGACGGTGGCGGCGAACCAGGCGAGGAGACCGACAGGCGCCGCGTACATGACGTAATCGACCAGGCGCATGAAGACCCTGGCGCCGCCGGCCAGAAAGCGGGCGAACGGCTCACCCGCCTCTGCGCAGGAGCGGGTAGCCAGCCCGACTCCGACGGAAAAGACGATCATGGGAAGCATGGAGCGGCGGGAAATCAGCTCCGGGAAATCGGCTGCCGTGAACGTCTTCACCAACTGCGCCAGGAACGAGGGGACCTCCTGCGGCGGCTGGCTTTTCAGGACGATGCCGGCGCCAGGGGTCGGCTGCACGAGCAGCATGAAGAGGAGCGATGCGACGGCGGCGATGATGCTCGTCGCCACGAAGACGAGGATCATCGCCCCGGAGATCCGCGACAGCCGCCCGCTGCCGGCGCTGGAGGCGATGGCGGAGGAGACGGTGAAGAAGACGAGCGGCACGATGATCATGAAGACCAGGTTGAGAAACATGTCTCCCAGGGGGCGGATGGCCCGCGCCGCGTCGGGATGGCAGGAGCCGAGCAGCAGCCCGGCGGCGATGGAGAGGATCAGGAGGACGGAAAATCCATAGGTTTTCAGGAGCTTCATGGGCACCTCGTGCCGGTTTTTGGGTGCAGCATACACCATCCTGATCGAGGTTAGAACAAGAAATAGAGGGGGGGCTAAATATAACCACGAACTTGACCTGCGTCATGCCGTTTGAGAGCAGAGGCGGTTATGCTGGTGCGAGAGGAGGAAAACGCGATGGTCACGACGAGTGAAGTGGCGGCAACGGCAATCATCTGGGTACTGGCGGTCTTTGGCGGGTTCTTCGGCATCCGCGCCGCGTGGCGCCGGAGGAGGAAGCGACGCGGCGACAAGGACAACGACGGAAAGTAGCGGGCATGGGGGGAAGGTGCAGATTTTCGGCGACGGGTCAGACGTGGTTGCGCACGAGCTCACGCCTATCCTGATCCTGTCCGCCATGCAACTCCGGCGATCCTTGTTCCTTGGTTACGGGGCTGGCTGCAGCAGCAGGTGCACGTCCCGGCGGGGGGCCGGAATCTCGATCTTCCTCTCCCGGAAGCCTTCGATCACGGCCTGGTAGATCGCCGCCTGCGCGGCGACGAAATCCTCGACCTTCACCCACGGCCTGATCGCCAGGGAGATGGCCGATTCGCCGAGGGCCGCTATCCCGACGACGGGTGCGGGATACTCAAGCACGCAAGGGTTTTCCCGCAGGATGTCGTGTACGATCGTGAGTGCCGCGGTGAGGTTCACGGTGTAGGCGACGCCGACTGTCAGGTTGAGCTGGCGGACGTTGCCGTAGTTGTGGAGGATTTCCCCCACGAACTTCCGGTTCGGGACGATGACGCGAGAATTGTCCGTGTGGAGCAGCGTGGTGGAGAAGAGGGCTATGTCCGTCACCTGGCCGCACGCCCCGACGATCTCGATGTACTCGCCGATGGTGAACGGCTTCGAGAAGATGATCGTCAGCCCGGCGACCAGGTTTCCCAGGAGCCCCTGCATGGCAAGACTGGCTCCGACCCCGGCCACGCCGATCCCGGCGATGAGTGGCGTTATCTGCACCCCCATCTGGCCGAGCGCCATGACCCCGATGAAGCCGATGATCAGGAGCTTGACGACCTTGACGATGAGGTTGGTGACCGGCTCGTCGAAGGCCTTCGCCTTCAGCCCGCGATGCACGAGCTTGCCGACCCAGCGGGCGACGAGCACCCCCATGCCCATCAGGACGATGGCGATCAGGATCTGCATGCCGTGGTCGACGAAATAGAGGATGATCTTGTCGGTCAGTTCGGGCGATGCCGCACCTGCCGCCTTTTTTGCCGTAGCGGTGTCCATGGGGTTCAGGATATCACGGGGAGAGCGATTTGCAACGAAACCGGCGTCTTTTGTTTATTCCAGCATCACTGAATGAATGACTTCAAGGGCCCGTTCAGTAACGAATGGCTTAAAGATGATGCCACTGGCTCCGGCATTGTAAGCGGACAGGATGAGAGCATCGTCGGTTATCGAACTGCACATCACAACCTTGGCGTTTTTGTCCAGCGCAATGATGTTCTTTGTTGCCTTAATGCCGTCATCCAGAGGCATGAGGACATCCATAACAGTCACCTCGGGCTTGAAATTCTTGTATAATTCGACCGCTTCAACCCCATTGACTGCTTCAGCCACAATTTCATAGTTTCCCGCAGTCAATATGTCTCTCAGCATTTCCCTCATGACTTCGCTGTCATCAACTATCATGGCAGTGTGTCTGGCTTTGCTATCAGTCATACATTTTCCTTTAAAGGTGCGTTCCGGAATTGTCGGAGTTTGGAAAACGTCTCAGGAATGGATGACGCGCTTCAGGTTGACGGCCATGTAGTCGGGGGAAGGGCAGCCGAGGCGGTGCAGGAAGGCCGGCAGGGAGACGACGGCAGGGCTTGCCGGTTCCTCGTCGACGGCGATGGAGGTGAGGCCGACGAACTGCTCGCTCTTGCGGTAGACCTCGAGCGCATCGGCCTCGCCGCGCACTGCGTGCCCATGCAGGGCGAAGAATACCTCCCTGCGGTTCCACACCCTTTCTTGCGATTCCCGCCGCTTGTCAGCGCTCCCCTGGTAGCGCTCGGGATGGAGGTCGGCCACCGCGCGGATCTGCTGCGCCGGTATGAACACCTCGGTCATGGCCGTGCAGATCGGCCGGGCTGGATCGTTCAGGGCATAGAACTCGGTGCCGGTCAGAAAAACCTTTCCCGGTCGGTGTTCGTGGTCACCCGGCCGGTGGGTCAGGCCGGACCGGTCGTTGAGGATGTCGGTGAGGGATATGCCGTACGGGTCTATGGGAAGGGTGATGTTGCCGACCACGGCGTAGAACTGGTCAACGGGAAAAATGACGAGCCTTCTCGCTGTCTCCATGGCTCCCTCCTTAAAGACAACACAGAACAATGCATCGGTCTTCAATATCCTTCTTTGGGGAATTTGTCAATCCCGATTTTAACAGGTTCTAACAGCCGTCCGAACCAGGTGCAGCAGCACTATCGGTGACTTTCAGTTTTCGATCACCTCTCGCCGGGGCAGGAGCGCTGTCCCTGCCGCCGGCGTTCCCTTCCGGGCGAACTTGTCGGCATACATCCGCTCGTCGCTCAGCCTGAGGGCGTCCCGGAGCTCTTCCTCTCCCCGTGCGGTTGCCGCTCCGAGCGATATGCTCACCACGGACCCCCCCCCTGCGGCATTGGCCGCGTCCTGGCACTTCCTGATCCGGGCGACCGCTTCCGCAGCGGCCTCTTCCTCCGTTTCCGGCAGGAGCACGGCGAATTCATCGCCGCCGATCCGGGCCACCATGTCTTCGGCACGGAAGGCGTCCCGGAAGATCCGGGCCGCCGCCATGAGCAGCCGGTCGCCCGCTTCGTGCCCCCGGCTGTCGTTGACCGCCTTGAGGCCGTCCACATCGGCCATGATGATGCTCGCGGGGAACTGTCGGCTCCGCGCCAGCCGTCCCAGCTCCTCGTCGAAAAACGCCCGGTTGTAAAGCCCGGTCAGCATGTCGTGCGTGCTCACGTGGCGAAGCTGCACCTCTGCTTCCCTGCGGGCCGTGATGTCGCGGGCGATGCCGGTCGTCCCGATCACCTCCCCCCTGTCGTTGAAGATGGGGGTCTTGATCGTCTCGACGAAGAGGATCTTCCCCGCATTGTCGATCAGTGGCTCTTCGATGTATTTCCGCACCCCGGAGTTCATCACTTCCCGGTCGTCGGCCTGGTAGCGTGCCGCCGCTTCCGGCGGCGAGATGTCGTAGTCGGTCTTGCCGGTCAACTCCTCGGGGCGCATGCCGCACCATGCGGCGAAGGCATTGTTGACCGCCACGAACCTGCTTTCCGGGTCCTTCAGCCAGGCGACATCGGGAATATTGTCGAGGATCGCCTGCTGCTGGCGCAGGACCTCCCTCACCAGTTCCTCCGTCCGTTTCCGCTCGGTGATGTCCTCCTGGACGGAGATGAAATGGGTAATCTCTCCCCGGTCGTTCTTGATGGGGGAGATCGACGCCACCGTCCAGAACAGCTCGCCGTTCTTTTTCTGGTTGTGGAATTCCCCCTGCCATTCGTAGCCTGCGGTGATGGTCTCCCAGAGGTTACGGTACGCCTCCGGCGGCAGTTTTCCCGATTTCAGGATGTGCGGATTTCCCCCGATCACCTCGGCGGCGCTGTAACCGGTCAGCTCGCAGAACTTGGGATTGACGTAGGTGATCGCCCCGTTCGTATCGGTGATCACCACCAGGCTCGCACTCTGCTCGACCGCATGAGACAGCTTGTGCAGCTCCTCCTGCTTGCTGTCGAGGCGCCGGATCATGTCGTTGAAGGCGATGGCAAGCTCGGCAATCTCGTCATGCGTGCGGATACGGATGTTCCTCTCCGCCGTGCCGCTCTCCGGCAGCTCGCTGATGTGCCGGGTCAGGGCGAGAAGCGGGGCGGTGAACGCCTTCATGACCAGCCAGACGACCAGGACGGAGAGGATGCCGCCGGCGACAGCCGCGACGATCGCATAGCGCGTCGCTTCCCGGACCGGGGCGTACGCCTCGCTGAGGGGGTAATTGGCGGCAAGGATCCAGTTGATCGACTGCAGGTGCTTGACGGAGGTGAGCGTCCGTAGCCCGTCGGCGTTGGCGGTCTCTTCGGTGCCGTCGAACCCCGCGATCGCTTTGTCGAATGCCCGGTTCACTCCGGGCGGCTCGTCCTGCTTCAGGGTTCTTCTCAGGTCGGGGTGCATGATGATGGTCCGATCGGTGCTGAAGACATAGGTGTAGCCGGTTGTGCCGATCCGGACGCGGGCATGCTCCCCGAGAAAATTGTCCTTGGTGAGGTCGATGCTTCCGGCCAGCACGGCGACGACCTTGCCGCTGTTGCCGAAGATGGGGGCGCTGAAAACGACCGCCGGGTGATGATGCGGCTGGGATGAGATGTAGGGCTCAGAGATCTGGGGTTTGGCGGTCTCGACCGTTTTCTGGAAGTATTCGCGCTGGAGGAAGTCGGTCCCCCCGTCGGGGAGTTCGGGATACTCGGCGATCACCGTCCCTGAGGGGGAGACGAGAAAGATGCCGTTGTCGAAGAGGGTGTGGAGCGCCGCACTTTCAGCGAGCTTGCCCCGGGCAAGGACGGGGTTGTCGATTGCGTAGCGGGGGAAGGAGTTTGCGGCCAGAACGATCGTCTGTCGGGTGTCGTTGATGAAATCGTCGATGTCCTGGGTCATCTCGGTCAGCAGCGCATACTGCTGCGCGCCGACGTTCGCCGTGAACCGTTCGTGGAAATGACTGATGACCAGGAAGGCGGACCCCGCCATCAGCGCTACCACGAGGAGCGAGACGGCAATGGACATCTTGGTTTTCAGGCTGAACGCGACCATCCTGACCCCCCGGACACGGTGCTCCTCTTCTTAGCTCATTGTATCACAGCATCCTCCGGGAAGCGGAACATAGATTCCGGTAAAGTGAAAGGGGCAGACCGGCATGTTTTCAACGATTGCGCAGGCCTGCCCCTTCCCTTTTTTCCGTGGTTCTTTACTGCTGAGGCCTGTGTCTCAACTCGAACGGCCGCATCATGTCGTTGTCCTCGTGATCGAGGATGTGGCAGTGTATCACGTAGCCCGGCCCGCCCGGGAAGCCGAAACCGTCGTTCCTGACCCCCAGGGTCGCGGTCGGGTCGAAGGCAAACTTGTTCTGGCCCGCGCTGACCTTGCCCACTCCGACATCCTGTGGTGCCCAGCGGGTGACCAGACGTGTAACCGTCCCCGGGTACATCTTCAGCGTATCCTTCCAGCCGGCTTCGTTCGGGTCCGGCGGAATCGGCTTGCCGATCAGGTAGGGGGCGACGTCCGGATTCCCCCCGATCGGATTGGTGCTCAGGTAGGCAAGAGGGGGGCCGTCGCCGTACTTGGTCCCGCCGAGTCCCCACGGGGCTTCGTACGCATCCCGGTAAGTCCCGGGGGTGAGGAAAGGAGGTACCACCTCTCCCACGTTGAATACCTGCCGGTTCATGACCTGGAACTGGATCAGGTGGATGTGGATCGGGTGGGCGTCCGGGGTGAGGTTGACGAACTCCCAGACCTCGGTGGCGCCCACCTGGGGAAACTCCGTTACGTCGATGGTGCCGTTGTTGTAGGGGATGGACTCCAGGATCGGGTGCCCGTCCTGCCACTGGAACGCCCCCATCGGCGCCGTCCCGTCATAACGGGTGTTATTGATCAGCACCTTCACGGGCGCACCGGTGTCGGGGTCCTCCTGCTCGATGAGCACCAGCCGCCGGGTGTTGTCCACGGTGACGCCGTCGGCCAGGCCCCCCTTGCCGTCCGCCAGCCGCACAGTCGCATCCGCGCCCCGGCGGAGCGTGGCGCCGGCTACGGCGGGATTGAAGCTTGTGTCGGGTGACGAGAGCGGTTTCGTGACCCTGAACTGCATGATCCTCCCCTCGACTTTCGGGGCGAGCGTGGTCCCCCCGCCGGGGAAGGGAGCATTGCCGTCGTTCACCAGGGTGAAGGTCTTCCTGTCAAACCCGGAGAAGTCGATGATGACGTCCATCCGCTCCGCCGGGGCGAAGAAGAGACGGGGAGAGGTGAGAACAGGTGAGCCGTAAGGGGTGGCCGTCGTGTCGGTTGAGTCGAAGGTGAACGGGATGAAGGAATTGACCGCTACCGGCTTGTCCAGCAGGCCCCCGTCGGAGCCGATCTGCCAGATGGTCGGGACGGTCGGCCCGCTGGTCTTGCCCGTCTTGTCCGCCAGCTGCAGGGCGAACATCCGGGCATTGCACCCGTCCAGGAACCGGAGGCGGTAGCGCCGGGGCTCCACTTCCATGTAGGGCCAGCTCTTGCCGTTGACCACCATGACGTCCCCGAAGAACTCCGGGATGGCGTAGGGATGGATGGTGGGGTTCCCCGGATCGCCGTTCAGCCCAGCGCCGGCGGGGTTGCCGTCCGGGAAGAACAGCTGGCCGTTGGTGTCGAACTGGCGGTCCTGGATGACGAGCTCGACCTCGTAGTCTCCCGTGGGGAGCGCCGGGGAGACGTCGGATTCGGGGGCGCCCCGCAGGAAGTAGAAAGCCGCCAGCCCGGAATAGACGTTGAGGCGCGTTTCCCCCAGGACGTGGTCATGGAACCAGAGGGTGGTGGCATCCTGGGTGTTGGGATAGGTATAGCTGTCCGAGACGTAGCCGGGGCCCGAAAAGGTCTTGCCGGGGGTGAACCAGGTGTCCGGGCCGCCGTCGAAGGCCGACGGGACCTCCCCTCCGTGCAGGTGCACCGTCATCGGCTGGGGGCCGCCGTAGAACGCGGGGTTACCCAGGTCGAGGCCGGTGGAGGGGTCGGTCCCCGGGATCGACATGGGGAGATTGAGGGGGTTGGCCCAGTGGAAGCTCAGGTCCTCCGTGAGGAACTTCTGCAGCAGGGGGCCGGGGAGCGCGCCGAAGGGGACCAAGTCGTTGACGTAGTGCACCCGGGTGGGGGTCCCCCGCTGGGCCTCGATGGTGTGGGCGGGAAACCGGGGGCCGTACGCGCGGCCGGTGTTTTCGTCCACGATCTTGTACCCCCAGACGTACGTCCCCTTGCGGGGGTGGATTGTGGCCACGGCCCTGCCGGTCACCACGTCCGTGTACGTGACCGATTCCGGCAGCGCCGCATAGAAGGATGCCGGCAGGACCTGTTGCTGGAATTCCTCGGTCGACACCTTCAGGGCGTGGGTGCCGTCCACCCGGTTGCCGTTGAACGT
>DATJLB010000221.1:0-12088 GCA_035490915.1 Geobacteraceae bacterium | reverse complement strand
ATCAGTTCCTCGATCTTCAGGGTCGAGAGCGGGTCGAGGGCCGAGGCGGGCTCGTCCATCAGGATCACCTCGGGCTTCACCGCGATGGTTCTGGCGATGCAAAGCCGCTGCTGCTGTCCCCCGGAGAGCTCCATGGCGTTCGCCCTGAGCCGGTCCTTCACTTCGTCCCAGAGTGCCACCCTTTTCAGGCTCGACTCGACGATCTCGTTCGCCTCATCCCGCTTGAGCCGGCCGTTCAGCCGGTACCCAGCCACCACATTGTCATAGATCGACATGGCGGGGAAGGGGTTCGGCTTCTGGAACACCATCCCGATCCGGCGCCGGATCGCCACCGGGTCGACGCTCCGGTCGTGGACGTCCATGCCGTCCAGGAGGATCCTGCCGTCAACCCGGGCACCCGGGGTGAGGTCGTGCATCCGGTTGATGGCGCGGAGCACCGTCGACTTGCCGCAGCCGGAGGGGCCGATGATGGTGGTGACGGAGTTCTCGCAGAACTCCATGGAGACGTTCTTTATGGCGTGGTTCTCGCCGAAGTGGACGTTCAGGTGGTCGAGTTGGACTTTGCTATTCATGAAAACCTCGTTTAACAAGGATATTCAGGATAAAACCTTGAACCTGGGAAAAAGTACCTTAAAGCTTTAGCGGCTGCTGGTGCAAACTGAAAGAATCCGGTTGTACTTTAATCCTGAATATCCTGTTCATCCTTGTTAATTTATTGCTGCCTCGCTCTGCCGAAGAACCGCGCCGCCAGCGAGAGTCCGAACATCACCGTCACCAGGACCAGTGCGCCGGCCCAGGCGAGTCGGTGCCAGTCGTCGTAGGGGGAGATGGCGAAGTTGAAGATCTGGAGCGGCATGGCGGCGATCGGCTGGGTCAGCCTGCCGCTCCAGAACTGGTTCCCGAGGGCGGTGAAGAGGAGCGGCGCAGTCTCCCCGGCGATCCGGGCGATGGCGAGGAGGATGCCGGTCAGGACGCCGGCCAGCGCGCTCCGCAGTGTTACCCTGAGGGTGGTGCGCCAGAGCGGTACCCCGAGGGCGAGGGACGCCTCCCGCAGTGACGTGGGAACCAGCTTCAGCTGCTCCTCCGTGGTGCGGAGCACGATGGGGATCATGATCAGCGCCAGGGCGAGCGCCCCCGCCAGGGCGGAGAACCCTTTCATCGGGACTACCAGCAGGGCGTAGGCGACCATCCCCGTGATGATGGAGGGTACGCCGGCGAGGACGTCGGCGGCGAACCTGATCACGGTGGAGATCCTGCTCCCGCCATACTCGGAGAGGTAGACGGCGCCGAAGATGCCGACGGGAATGCCGAGAAGCGACGCGAGGCCGATCAGGAGCGCCGAGCCCGCCATGCCGTTCGCCATCCCGCCTCCCGCTTCGCCGGGGGGAGAGGGGATCCGGGTGAAGAAGTCGAGGTTGACGGCGCTCCCCCCCATCCTGACGATGTGAACGAAGATCAGGACGAGGGGGACGAGGACGGTGAGTGCCGCGAACGCCAACAGCAGAATCATCCCCGCGTTCTTCGCTTTTCGCCTGGTGAGGTGCGTCACGGTCGCCCTCCCCCCTTCCGCTTGCGGGTGACGCTCCAGAGCAGGAGCTGCGCCAGCGCGTTGATGAGCAGCGTCACCGCCAGCAGGATCAGGCCGATCTCCATCAGCGCCGAGGTGTGGAGCTGGGAGGTCGCCTCGGCAAACTCGTTGGCGATGACGCTCGGCATGGTGTAGGCGGGGGCGAGGAGCGACAGCGAGATCTGCGGGGTGTTGCCGATCACCATGGTGACCGCCATGGTCTCCCCCACGGCGCGCCCGAGCCCGAGGATGACCGCTCCCAGGATGCCCGACTTCCCGTACGGAAGGACCGCCATCCGGATCATCTCCCAGCGGGTCGCCCCGAGGGCGATGGCCGCCTCCTTCTGGCTCCGGGGGACGGTGAGGAGGACCTCCTTGGTGATGGAGGTGATGATCGGCACCACCATGATCATCAGGATGAAGACCGCGGCGAGCATGCTCACCCCGTAGGGTGCCCCCTGGAAGAACGGGAGAAAGCCGAGGTGGTCGTTGAGGAAAGGCTCGATGGTCCGCTGCAGCCAGGGGGCCATGACCAGCACCCCCCAGAGGCCGTAGATGACGCTCGGGATCGCGGCGAGGAGCTCCACCAGCGAGGCGATCACCCCTCCCACCTTTTTCGGCGCGATCTCGGTGATGAAGAGGGCGGTCCCGACAGAGAGCGGGGTGGCGAGCAGCAGCGCCAGGACGGAGGAGACCACCGAACCCCAGATGTACGCGAGGGCGCCGAAGTTCCCCTGGACCGCGTCCCACTCCCGGCCGATGACGAAACGCCAGCCGTACTTCTCGATGGCGGGAAGGCTCACCCGGGCCATCTCGACCACCATCAGGAGGAGGATCGCCAGGATGCTGAAGGCGAAGAGGACGGTGACCCCCTTGAAGATGAAGTCGCCGCTCACCCCTTTTTCCATTTTCCAGCTGTGGGATTCGGCTTCCGTGGGCACGGCCCCTCCGAACTCATACTCATCGCTTGCCATCATGTTCCTTCAATCGCCTGTGACACGTTCTTAACCTGTCTGTAAAAATTCCCCGGTCAGAAAAGCGCCCGGACGGGCGAGAAAGCCTGTCCGGGCCGCTACACCGAGACGATCGGTTACTTGATTCCCTTGACGGTCTTTTCCACCATCCGTGCCACGTTCTCGGGGAGGGGGGCGTAGAGGAGGGCGGCGGCCATCTTCTGCCCCTTCTTCAGTTCCCAGTTGAGGAATTCGACCAGCTTCCTTCCCTTGGCCGGGTCCTTCTGGTGCTCGTAGACCAGGAGGTAGGTGAAGCCGGCGATCGGGTAGGCGTTCTTGCCGGGCTGGTTTACCAGCGAGATCCGGTAGTCGGCCGGCATCTGCTTTGCGGCGCCCGCGGCGGCGGCGGAGGTGGAGGCGATGGTCGGTTCGACGAAGCTCCCCGCCTTGTTTTTCAGGGAAGCGACCGGCAGCTTGTTCTCGAAGGCGTAGGCGAGTTCCACGTAGCCGATGGTGTAGGCGGTGGTCTTGATCTGCCCCGCAACCCCCTCGTTCCCCTTGCCGCCAAGCCCCGCCGGCCACTTGACCGACGTGCCGGTGCCGACTTTTCCCGTCCACTCCGGGCTGACGCTGCAGAGGTAGCTGGTGAAGATGGCCGTGGTGCCGCTTCCGTCGGAGCGGTGCACGACGACGATCGGTTTGTTCACGCTTTTCAGCTGCGGGTTGTCTTTCACGAGCCGCGGGTCATCCCACTTCGTGATTTTGCCGAGGTAGATGTCGGTAAGGGTGTCCGCGGTGAGCTTCACCCCTTTTCCGATGCCGGGGACGTTGTAGGTGACCACCACCGCCCCCATGACGGTCGGAATGTGAAGGAGCTTTCCGCCTGCGGCGGCGGCAGCAGCCAGCTCCTGGTCGGAGAGCGGCTTGTCGGAGGCGCCGAAGTCGACGGTCTGCTCGGTGATCTGCTTGATCCCGCCGCCGCTCCCGATCGACTGGTAGTTGAACTTCACCGAGGGGTCGATCTTTGCATACTCGCTGAACCACTTGGAATAGATCGGGTAGGGGAACGTCGCGCCGGCGCCGTTGATGAGCGTTTCGGCGGAGGCAGCAGTTGCCGCGGCGCATGTTGCCAGGACGAACAGGGCCACGATTGATGTGCGGATGGTATTTAACATCTAAATCCTCCTTGGTGTTTTCACTCAGAAGTATACTAGAAAATTAGTGTTACAACTGTGTTACAGACATTAAAAGATCAGGTGAACTCACAGCTCTTCCCGCAGCTTTCTGGGGGAGAACCTGACCGCGATGACCCTGACGCATGCGAGCGACAGGACGAGCGCGATCATCATGGCGAGCTCCTGCCACGCCATCTCCTTGTACCAGAAGGCCATCACCTCGGTGAGCACCGTGACGATCACCGTGTCGATGATGTAGGTCACCTTGACCCGCCCCTCTGAAAAGTAGGCGAGCGCCGTCCGGAGCACCTCTACCAGCGCCAGAACGGTGAGGATGTCGACGAGAATGGTCTTGAACGCCTCCAGAAACTCCGTCTGGATGATCAGGCGCAGATCGTAGAAGATGTACAGCACCCCCGCCAGGATGGCCGCCAGTATGGCGGCAATGAGGAGCGAGAGGAGCGCCCGGGCCGACGTCTCGAAGAACCGGAGCAGCTTCAGGTCGATTGTTTCTTCTTTCCACATGGTGCCTCCTTTCTATTCCAGAGAGTAGCTGGCCTTTGTTACAGCCGTATGGAAAAAACGTAAGGGTTCGGGAAATTTGACGGTGCGACGTTTTTCTTTACTATATCCAAAAAAACGGATATATATTCATCCATGGAAACCATCGCCTCATTGTTTCAATCACTCGACGACGAGACCCGGCTCCGCGTCCTCGCCCTCCTCCTGGAGGAAGGTGAGCTCTGCGTCTGTGACCTGATGGCGGTCCTGCAGCTTCCCCAGTCGACCGTATCCCGGCACCTCTCCCACCTGAAGAACGCGGGCTGGCTGAAGGACCGGCGGGAAGGGGTCTGGTGCTATTACTCCATCGCCAGCGGGCTCGGCTCGATTCACCAGTTCCTGATCCCGGTACTCCGTACGTTCCTTTCTGCCACGGAGGAGGCGAAGTCTGATGCGGAGCGGCTCAGGGAAATGGGACGGGGGAACCGCTGCGCGTAAATTTTTTTGACTTGATTGAATCCGTTAAACCGGATGTATATAAGGATTGCCCATGAAGAAGCGGGTCCTCTTCCTCTGCACCGCCAACTCCTGCCGCTCCCAGATGGCGGAGGGGATCGTCAACCACTTCCTGGGCGACAGGATCGTCGCCTTCTCTGCCGGGACGACGGCGACCTTTGTCAACCCCAGGGCGGTCGCGGTCCTGCGGGAGGTCGGCATCGACATCTCCGTCCACCGCTCCAAGGGCCTCGCGGAGTTCGAGGGGGAGCCGTTCGACTACGTCATCACCCTCTGCGGAAGCGCCAACGAGAACTGCCCCCTCTTCTTCGGCGGGGTGGAGCGTATCCATATCGGGTTCGACGACCCGGCCGTGGCGACCGGGAGCGAAGAGGAGATCATGAACGAGTTTCGACGGGTGCGGGACGAGATCAGGGAGAGATTGCTGGCTTTTTTTGCCGGAATAACGGGGGGAGACAGACATGCGTAGATATCTGGCTGAAATGATAGGGACCTTCGCCCTGGTGTTTGCCGGGACCGGGGCCATCGTGATAAATGACGTTACAGCGGGGAAGATCACCCACGTCGGGATTGCCCTGACGTTCGGGCTTGTGGTCATGGCCATGATCTACGCCGTGGGGGACGTCTCCGGCGCCCACCTGAACCCCGCCGTTACCCTCGGATTCTGGAGCGCCGGGCGCTTTCCGCGTACCGAGGTAGTACCCTACATTGGCTTTCAGACGGCAGGAGCACTTCTGGCCAGCACCATCCTCCGCCTTCTCTTTACGCACCCGAACCTCGGTGCAACGCTGCCGGCGGGTTCCGCCTCCCAGTCGTTCGTTCTGGAGGCAATCCTGACTTTCCTCCTCATGTTCGTCATTATGAACGTTGCGCACGGCTCCAAAGAGAAAGGGATCGTGGCGGGTGCGGCAATCGGCGGGGTTGTCGGCCTCGAAGCCCTGTTTGCCGGCCCCATCTGCGGCGCGTCCATGAACCCGGCCCGTTCCCTGGCGCCGGCACTGGTGTCGGGGCAACTCGACCACCTCTGGATCTACCTGACGGCACCCGTGCTGGGTGCTGTCCTCGCCATTTTCGCGTTCAAAGGGGTTCATACAGAAGCACGATGAAGGAACAAGCGACGCGAACCCTTTCGCGTCAAACTGCCGGCCCCGATCGACGGGACAGAGGCGGTCAGGGACAAGGCCGAAACGCCGCATGGTCCTGACTTCCTGGCGGAGTGAGGCGATGGGCGCGGCCCCTGCGGTCCCCCCCGCAGTCAGTCCAAGCACCGGTTGGCCGGTTGTGGTATGATTGCTTCAGGAGTGATCGTACATGACGCACCCTATTCTTCTTGTGGAAGATGACGTGAAGCTGGCCGAAGTGGCCCGCGTCTACCTGGAGGAGGCCGGGTTCAGGGTCATCCATACGGAGAGCGGGGCGGGCGCGCTGGCCCTGGCGAGGACGGAGAGTCCCGCCCTGGTGCTGCTCGACCTGATGCTCCCCGACCTGAGCGGCGAGGCGGTCTGCCGGGAGCTCGCCGAGTCCTCCCACGTCCCGGTCATCATGCTCACCGCCAAGTCCTCGGAAGAAGAGCGGCTGGCGGGGTTCGCGCTCGGGGCCGACGACTATATCGTCAAGCCGTTCAGCCCGCGCGAGCTGGTCTGCCGCGTTCAGGCGGTCCTCAAGCGGACCGGGAAGGGCGCCGACGGCGCCGAGCGGCTCTCCTTCAACGACGGCGCGCTCGTCCTCGACGGCGCCAGCTACGGCGTCACCTGCCAGGGGCGTCCGGTCAGGCTGACGGCGGCGGAATTCAAGATTCTCTTCGCCCTCGCCACCACTCCACGGAAGACCTTCACCCGGGAAGAGCTGATCGACAAGGTGATGGGGTACCGCTTCGAGGGGTACGAGCGGAACATCGACTCCCACGTCAAGAACATCCGGCGCAAGCTGGGGGATGACCCCCACACCCCGGTCTTCGTGCTGACCGTGTACGGACTGGGGTACCGGTTCGGCGGGGTGAAGGATGCATAGCGGCATCCGCGGAAAATTCATGGCGGTGCTCATCCTCGTCGCGGCCCTCGGCGTCGCGTCGTCGCTCTTTCTGCGGCAACTGATCGTCCGCGATTTCGAACAGCTGACCGAAGGGGAGATGGAAGACCGCGTCTACTCGGTGAGCGCCGCCCTGGAAACGACCTTCGAGAAGATCGGCGGGTGGGAACCGCGGGGAGCGGCGGAAGACGCAGTCTGGGCTTTGCTGCTCGGCATGGAGATGCGGGTGAAGGACCGGGCAGGGAGCCTGGTGACGGACACCGCCGGGGCGCTGCGGCAGCTCCCGCCGGGAGGGTACCAGCGCATCCTGGCAAGCGCCGGCTTCGACCCCGGAGGGGGCCGCGGCCCGTATGTCGGCTATCCCCTCTTCGTGAAAGGGGAGGAGATCGGCCGCCTGGAGGTGCGTTTCTTTCCCCGCCCCAAAAGGGCGCTGTTCGTCTCCCGGACCAACCGGCTCCTCCTCGTCTCGGCGCTCCTCCTCGGCGGCGTGGCGGTCCTGGCGAGCATCGTCTTCGCGCGCCGGCTCACCCGCCCTATATCCCGCCTGGCCCGGGCGGCGGACAGTATCAGCCAGGGGAACCTGCACGAGCGGATCGACGTCACCGGCAGCGACGAGCTGGCGACTCTCTCCCGTTCCTTTAACCGGATGGCCGATACGCTGGAGAAGCAGGACGCGGCGAGGAAGAGGATCAACGCCAATTTCGCCCACGAGATGCGAACACCGCTTGCCGTCATGCGGGGGCAACTGGAGGGGATGCTCGACGGCCTGATCCCGAACGAGCGGCGGGTGCTGGAGTCCCTGCTGGAGGAAAACCTCCGCCTGGCCCGGACCGTGGCCAACGTCGAGGAACTGGTCCAGGCCGAGGGGAGCGCCCTCTCCCTGAAGCGGAGCCGCCTCCCCCTGAGACCGCTCCTGGAGAGCATCGCCCTCCGTTTCGGCGAGGAGGGGCGGAAAAGTTCCATCTCCTTCTCCGTCGAGTGCGGCGCCGAGGTCCGGGTCGACGCCGACCCGGAACGGCTGACCCAGATCCTCATCAACCTGGTCACCAACGCCGTCCGGGCCAGCGACAGCGGGGGGACCATTCGCCTCGGCGGAGAGGCCGAAGAGAACGGCTGCCGGATCATCGTCGCGGACACGGGGCGGGGGATCGCCGAAGCGGACCTGCCGCTCATCTTCGAGCGCTTCTACCGCAAGGGGAGCGACGGCCTGGGGCTGGGGCTGCCGATCGTGCGTGAGCTGGTGGACGCCCACGGCGGCACCATCGAGGTCGAGAGCCAACCGGGCAAGGGGAGCACCTTTTCCGTCCGGCTCCCGGACAGGGAAACGCTCCACAATTCTCCATAACCTCTCCATAATTCCCCCACAACCCTTTGCTATGCTGGAATCATTGGAAGGGGAGACAAACGAGGGAAAGGCGATGATGCGAAGGTTCGGCATGATGCTCATGACGGCGGTCGGCTTGGCGCTGGTCGCCGCGCCGGTTGTCCCGGCCGAGAAGGGGTGTGACTGCGACAACCCGTACGGCGCGTACAAGCCATCTCCCCGGTGGGGATGGTACGGCGCCCCCCGCAGCATCGCCACCGCCAAGGAAGCCCGCGAGTACCTCGAAGATTTCTATGCCTCAAGCCTTATCAGGATCGGGACGATCATCGAACGCAACGGCTACTTCGAGGCGGAGATCTACCGCAAGGCCAACGCCAAGCGGGACCGGGTCATCATCGACAAGAGATGCGGCCGGATCCGCTCCATCGAGTGAACGGTCCGGGGTGCGATGTAATCGGATGAAAGCAGGGAGGCGCGGCAATTTCACGGGAAAGGAGAACGGTCATGAGAAAAGTCCTGATGCTTGCCATTCTGGCGGCCTTCGTTGCGGCCGTGAGCGCCCCGGTCACCGTCCAGGCCGCCGAGAAGGCCAAAAGCGAGGTCGTGATGAAGGTGGGGAACACGGTAAGCCTGTTCCACAGCGGCACGGCGGATGTGAAGAAGGAGATCTGCATGGGCGACGTGATCCCGGTCTACCGGGAAACCATGGGCGGAGGCCACACCACGTCCAAGGAAGTGGGGAAGGTCAAGGTCACCGGGTATGAAGGTGAACACTACTTCAAGGCCGAGATCGTAAAGGGCGAAATCAAACCCGGCGACGTCGCCAAGAAGAACGAGGCATACTGCCTGGTGCAGAAACGTTAGAGAGCAGCGCGTCGCCGCCAGCAGAAAGCCGACCGGTCAGCACAATCGGTCGGCTTTTCAGTTTTACAGGCGGGCGGAGAGAAAAATATAATTCAACGTTTTGTGGGATTGAGGTGAGATATTGATTGACGGTTGGCTCTGCCAGTGCACATCATGGTGGCAGAGGAAGATGATGAGCAGCCAATCCAGGGAAAGACTCTATGCCACAGCCAACCTGCTGGCCCTCATCACCATCGGCTACAACGCCGTCGAGGGGGCGGTGTCGGTCTGGTTCGGCGCCGCTGACGAGACCCTGTCGCTCTTCGGGTTCGGGGTCGATTCGTTCGTCGAGGTGGTCTCGGGAATCGGCATCTGGCACATGGTGAGCCGGATCCGGGCGAACGGCGGCGAAAGCCGGGACGCGTTCGAGCGGCGGGCGCTCCGGATAACCGGCGGCGCCTTCTATGTCCTCACTCTCGGGCTCGTCCTCTCGGCTGTAGTGTCGCTCGCCGAGCGCCACCGCCCCGTATCGACCCTCTGGGGGGTGATCGTGTCGCTCGTCTCCATCGCCTGCATGTGGGGGCTGATCCGCGCCAAGACGAGGGTCGGTACCATCCTCGAATCGCAGGCGATCCTCGCCGACGCCGCCTGCTCCCGGGCGTGCCTCTACCTTTCCCTCGTGCTCCTCGCCGCGAGCGCCGGGTACGAGCTGACCGGCATCGCCAGCCTCGACGCCCTCGGCGCGCTTCTCATCGCCTGGTTCTCCTTCCGGGAGGGGCGGGAGGCGTTCCGGAAGGCGAAGGGGCTTGCCTGCTGTTGCGGCGAGAGCTGCAGCGGCTAGAATCCTCCCTCTGCCCCCTCCGCAGGACACCCGTCTTATGCGTCGTCGCACGTTCCATGTTTGAAATTGAATATCATAATTAACATTGAATGCGAAATACGAAAAGTGCTACTATGGGAGTAGAGGGTAAAAAAGGTCTTTTTGTGCAACAACCGATTTTTTTGCGCGTGCGGAACTCGGAGCATGAGAGCAACGCAGAAAAAGAGGGAAAGGAGGTTAACCATGGAAGTATCTCAATTAACAATCAAGCTTCGCTTTCTGGCGCTCGCCATGCTGGCGCCGCTGGTCTTTCTTACCGCCTGCGGCAGTGGCGGGGGGAGTACCGGCGTTTCTCTCGCCTCGATGAACAACGCCAAGATCAGCACGGTTGCTTCGACGGTGCCGAGTCTGGGGGCGGGGCAGCCGGGAGATGGTGACGTCAACCCGTACGGGGTCGCCATCGTGGGGAAAACAACGGGAAATCTGACGTTGGGCAACATCCTGGTGAGTAACTTCAACAACAAAAACAATCTGCAAGGGACCGGCTCGACCATCGTCGAAGTCACGCCGCAGGGGGCTTTCGGTCTCTTTGCCCAGATTGGCAACACTGCGCTGAGCGGCGTGCCCGGCGGCGCATGCCCGGGCGGGGTAGGACTGACCACCGCCCTCGTCGCGCTTAAGTCCGGCTGGGTGATCGTCGGCAGCCTGCCGACAACGGACGGCATGGCCGATACGATCGGCTCCGGTTGTCTGATTGTACTCAACAGCACCGGGAGCCCGGTGGAAACCATCTCCGGGTCGCCGATCAACGGTCCGTGGGATATGACCGCAGCTGAGGTGTTGAACGGCGATGGGTCGTCGGATGCATCGCTGTTCGTGACGAACGTGCTGAACGGCACCGTGGCAGGAAATGGGTCGGTCGTGAATGAAGGGACGGTCGTTCGCGTTGATCTGCATATTCCGAACGGAGGCATGCCGAGCGTAACGTCGACCATCGTCATCGGCTCGGGGTTCTCCGAACGTACCGATCCGGCCGCGCTCGTGATCGGCCCTACAGGCGTCGGTCTCAGCCCGGATGGTTCGGTGCTGTACGTGGCGGATAGTCTCAACAACCGGATACAGATGATCGCTGACCCACTTACCCGAGGCACGTCGGCCGGTACCGGCACCACGTTCACGGCCGATAAAAGCCTGAACGATCCGCTCGGCCTCGCCGTTGACGGTGCGGGCAATGTCTTTACCGCCAACGGTAATGACGGATTCCTCCTCGCGTTCGATCCGGCAGGGAAGCAATTCGTCAACAAGCTTCTGGACAATACCATTTCCCACGGCTCTAAACCGGGCGCCGGCTCGCTGTTCGGGCTGGGGATTGCGGCGAACGGAGGGGTGTATTATGTGAACGATGCCACGAATACCCTGAACTTCCTGCGCTAAGTGCAGGCAGGTTTGTCGGAGGGCACCCCGAAGGGGTGGCTCACTTATGGCAGTGGCCAGTCGGCTGCTGCCATTTGATTTTGTGCCTTTACCCCCCGATGCTCCCGCGGAAGCGCGGAGACGCCGAGAAATTCAACTCGTGGGTTTTGGGTTCCTCCGCGCTCCGCGTCTTTGTGCGAGTGAGTGTTCAAAGAGGCCGTTAATTTCTGCTTGACAGAAAATTACGAAAACGTATACTCCAGCAACAAACCAAGAGCAGCCGAGACCCGTTCAGCGCGGAACGGGTGCGGGGGACCCATGTTACTGGGGCGAATTTCCGATACATCTCAGCGTCGAGACGTACCGGGATAGGGCACTTTCAAGCCCGAGCCCGTCAGCTAACCCCGTAGGCACCTGAAAGGGCAACGACAGCGACTGAAAACCGCCGGCTTCGTACCGGCGGTTTTTTTGCTTGGAGAGACATCGGCATGACGCAGCATGCACATACGCAGCACGGCGCCGCCTCCTTCTGGGGAGGCATCGTGAAGTCCATGGGACTGGTCTTCGGCGACATCGGCACGAGCCCGATTTATACCCTGACGGTCATCTTCGCCTTGACCAAGCCGACCGAGGCGAACGTCTTCGGCATCCTGTCGCTGGTGGTCTGGACCCTGATCATCCTCGTCTCCGTGGAGTATGCCTGGCTCGCCATGAGCCTCGGGCGAAAAGGGGAGGGGGGGACGATCGTCCTGAAGGAGATCCTGGTCCGGCTCCTGAAGCCGGGGCGTAAGATCGCCTTCGTCGGCTTCCTCTCTTTCCTTGGGGTGTCGCTCCTCCTGGGTGACGGCGTGATCACTCCCGCCATCAGTATCCTTTCCGCCGTGGAGGGGATCGTGCTGATACCCGGCATGGAGGGGCTAGGCCAGGGGACACTGATTTGCACCGCCG
>DATJLB010000220.1:0-8902 GCA_035490915.1 Geobacteraceae bacterium | reverse complement strand
TGGTTAGAAGTCGGTGATGTTCGCCTTGACACGCGCCATCATATCCGGCGTAACTTCGCGGACACCGTGTGCCTTGGCATGCTCAGCCGCTTTCGCGAGTATCTCGTCCTCACTCTTTCCCCGTATGACGTAGTTACAACCGCTCGACGGGTCAACCTTCGCACATTCGAGCTTCTTCATGGGCTCACCCCCTTCTCTACGAATAACTATCTCTACGAATAACTACTTTTTATTATATACCGAATGCCGTTCAAGGAGGGTAATTTTCTTGCAGGCGTTCATTTTTCAGCCTCAGCAACGATATTGATTTTCATTATACAGTGTGCCATACTGAGGGTGTGAAAAGAGGTGAGAAGCATGAAATGCGACTACAAGGACGATTTTAAGATCGATTACTCCGGGTCGCTGCACATCACGAAAGGCGCCGGCGTTGACCTGGTTGTGAAGGAAAACCAGATCCCCGCCAACTACAAGTCGTGTCTCGAATCGGCGGTGAAACGCAACAGCTGTCACGAGTTGAGGTCGGCGGCGAGAGGAGTGACCAATTCCCTGGGTGAGGCGTTTGACAAGGAATAAGCAAGATTTGTATGAACTGTCGGACGTTCCCGGAGGGGAGAAAACCTTATATTTCAGTTTTTTAGTGCCGGAGTGCCGGGCGGCAAAGGAATGAGAAGTTCGACTCTTTTGCCACGGACGGGAAAGTGGCTATACTGTATGCCATGAACACCAATCGCGAAGAAAGGGAGGTTCGTATGGGAAACCCGTTCGTGCATGTCGAGCTCTTGACCAACGACGTGGCCAAGGCAAAGGAATTTTACACGGCGTTGTTCGACTGGCAACTGGAAGACATCCCCGGGATGGACTACACCCTCATCAAGGTGGGCGAAGGGACGGGGGGCGGGATGATGAAGAACCCGATGCCCGATGCGCCGTCGTTCTGGCTCGCCTACGTTTTAGTGGCAGATGCAGCCGCCGCCACCGACAAGGCCAGATCCCTCGGGGCGACGATCTGCAAGGAGGTGACCGAAATCCCCGGCGTCGGCTGGTTCAGCGTGATCACCGATCCGACCGGGGCGACGCTGGCGCTCTGGCAGATGAGCCCCGAGTTCCGCAAGCCCTGAGAAACCAGTTGGCCGAGGTAGAAAAAAAGGCGGCCGAGTGGCCGCCTTTGCTCATTGTGCATACCGGACGCCGTTATTTCGTCGGCGCCTTGATCATCTCGATCTCCAGGGTGATGGTCACGTCGTCACCCACGACCACGCCGCCGGTTTCGAGCGTCTTGTTCCAGAGGAGGCCGAAATCCTTCCGGTTGACCGTGGTGCTGGCCGAGGCGCCGCGGCGGATGTTACCCCATGGGTCCTTGCTCTCCTGCGATGGCCCTTCGACATCGAGCACAACCTCGCGGGTCACGCCGTGGAGCGTCAGGTCGCCCGTTATTTTGAGCCGGTCCTGCCCCGCCCTGACCACCTTTTTCGAGACGAAGGTCATGGTCGGATACTTCACGACGTCGAAGAAATCGGGGCTCCGCAGGTGTGCGTCGCGCTTCGCGACGTTGGTGTTGACAGAGGCGGTGTCGACCGTTACGGAGACCTTAGATTTGGTGATGTCCCTGTCGTTGATCTCGACGGTCCCGACATGCTTTTCGAAGTTACCCCTCACGTTTGATACCATCAGGTGACGCACCTTGAACCCGACGTTGGAGTGGTCGGGATCGATGGTCCAGGTCGCTGCCGGGGCGACGGCCGGCAGGGCAAGGGCGAAGATGGTTGCGACTGCTGCGATGATGCGTTTCATGGCGTCTCTCCTTTTGTTAAGCGTTTGATGTTAATCGGTTTGATATTAAACTAATATCGCAAATTTTTTTGCTGTCAACTCCCCCCCTTCGCGAGTCCCAGTTTCTTGCAGAGAATGCCCAGCTCCTCCTGCTCCCTCGCCGTGAGCGCCGCCATGTCGGCGACGATGGCCGCTTCGACCCGGGCAAAGGCCTGGGCGATCAGATTGGCCCCCTCGTCGGTGAGATGGACGGTGAGAAAGCGGCGGTCGTCGCTCCCCCGCTCCCGCCGGACCAGGCCGCGTTTCTCCAGGTTGTCGATCACCAGGGTGATGTTCCCGGTGCTCTTCAGGATCTTCGCGGCGATGTCCCGCTGGCAGAGCGGCCCCTTGTGGTACAGGGCCTCGAGCACCCCAAACTGGCTGATGGTCAGGTTGAACGGAGCCAGAAACCGGTTCACCCGGCTCGTGACCGATTCCGCGGCCCGCATCAGCTTGGTGTAGGTGTTCAGGGGGAGATATGTCGATGTCTGTCCCGGCTTCATACGGCACCTTCATATATCGACGTCATATCGTTTAATGTTAAACTATATCTTTCAGTTGCAGCTGTCAAGCATAAATCGCATCGTGGACCACCCTGTGATCCTGCCGGAAAAATGTGCAGCCCGATGCCCACAGCGTGTTCATCACCCCCCTTGTGCTTGAGCGTATGAAGCGGGGATGCTGTGGTAAAGCGGGCGTGCGGCCGGAACGCGGCACTGGCAGACTCTTTGCTTATTTATCCGCAGGAAGGCGAACGGCTTCCCGGATGACCGGCCGGAGAGGAGGCGCAGATGAGAGGGGACGTCGAGACGAACATGCTGTGGGAGGGGCTGGTGGTCGTGGTGAGGGATATCCTCTGCCTCGGGCTCGGGTTTTACATTTACTTACTGCTGACGGCAGATGGGATCTTTTTCTGACGCAGATCCATCCTCCCTCATCCGGTTTCACCCCTCCCACTCGCCCGACTCCCAGCGCTGAATGGCCACCTCGGCCCTGAAGCCGAGCAGTCCCGGCTCTTTCGCCACCCGGCGCAGGGCCGCCAGACACCGGCCGGTATCCAACCTGATGGCGTAGACCGCCGCCATCCCGGCCACAACGGGATCGGGGCTGTCGACCAGGTCCAGGAGCAGTTCCTCGCCCCGCTTCCCTTCGCGCACCAGTGCCTCATGCAGCCCGGCGATCATGCGGGCCTGGGTCTCGGTCCGCTCCTCATCCAGAGCCTCAAGTGCTTCGTAGTGCGCCCTGGCTGCCACGGCAAAGCGCTTCAGCAGTCGCCCAAGACGGTCGTCAAGCTGCCTGTTTCCACCCCCCTCCGTCATCATCGGTCATCCTCCCCCGCCTGGACACACGTGCCAGGCTCACGAAACGCCGTTGATGCGTGGCCTTGTGTATAAATAATACCCTACCCCAGGCGGGACTATTGTCCAGCCTTCTACTGGTCGTCAAGGTCGATGTGACGGAGGGCATTGACACCTCCTCCCGACGGCTTACACTATATGTCAGTGCGCGGAAGAAAGGAGACCGGCCATGGCACGCGCAAACTGCCGCATCCTCGACAACGGCGACCCGTTCCCCTCCCTGGAGTTCGACACCGTCAACGGTGAGCGTCTGGCGCTCCCGCGAGATTTCGGCGGACGCTGGGGGGTTATTCTCCTCTACCGTGGGGAATGGTGACCGTACTGCCGCCAGCAGTTGCTGGCGTTCCAGCGGAAACTGGCCGAGTTCGACGCGCTCGGCATCCGGGTCGCGGCCGCCTCCGTGGACCCGCGCGAGGCAGCGGAAAAGACCGTGGAACGGTACGGGCTCATGTTCGCGGTCGGCTTCGGCCTCGGCGTGAGGGAGGTAGCGGCGATGACCGGCGCCTTCTTCGAGGAAAAGGACGGTTACCTCCATGCCACGGGGTTCATCGTCAACCCTGAGGGAACGGTCATGAACGCAGTCTACAGCAGTTCGGCCATCGGCAGGCTGGTGCCGGAGGACTGCCTCGGCCTCATCGAGCACCTAATGCAGGAGTGACCCATCAACGACTGGCCGCTACCGTTTTCAGCGACGCCTTTGCCATGGCCGAGCTGCACAATCCCGTCTTCCAGCGCCACCGACGCATGCCAGGTGGAAAACAGCAAAAACAGGAAAGGCGACCCTCTGGTCGCCTTTGCCTTGGAACTACGTATGGTGTGCCCTGAATTCCGCCTCCGCCTGCTTTGCGATTCCTCGAGCTCTGCTAGCGCCGGTTGCCGAGCAGACGCAGGAGCATGAGGAACATGTTGATGAAGTCGAGGTAGAGGGTGAGGGCGCCGAGAATAGCCGGCTTGCGCCCTTCGGCGCCGGCCCTGGCCATGGCCTTGATCTTCCAGGTATCGTAGGCGGCGAGCCCGGTGAAGACGATCACCCCCACGGCGGAGATGATCCAGGAGGCGGCGCTGCTCCGGGTGAAGATGTTCACGAGCGAGGCGATCACCACGCCGATGAGCCCCATGAAGAGGAAGCTCCCCCAGCCGGTCAGGTCGCGCCTGGTCAGGTAGCCGTAAGCGCTCATGGCGCCGAACGTGGCGGCGGTGACGACGAAGGTGGAGGCGATCGATTCGGCGGTGTAGACGGCGAAGATGACCGACATCGTGATGCCGTTCAGGGCGGCGTAGAGGATGAACAGGAGCGACGCCGCAGATGCGCTCAGCCGGTTGATGGCAGCGGAAATGGCGACCACCAGGCCGAGTTCGCCGAAGACCAGGCCGTAGAAGACGAGGCGGTTGCCGAAAATAGCTTTCAGCATGACCGGCGAGGAGATGGTGACCATGGCGAGGAGCGCGGTGACGAGGAGGCCGCCCCCCATCCAGGCGTAGACCTGCCTGATGAGGGAGTTCTCGGCGATGGCGACCTGGTCAGAAGTGCGGGGATAGCTTATGTTGAACTGGTTCATGCGTCGGTTCCTTTCGTTGCTGAGCTAATTAACGATGTCCTTTCTGCGGCGAAATGTCAAGGGGAATCGGGGAGGGTCTTCTCCGGCCATTGCCAACCGCCCGGGGAATGGTAGAGTTAAAAACAGCAATGAAGGAGGCAAGGTGCGACCGGCCTGCGATCGGATCGACAACAGCATTTACCATGCGGACCATGACCAGTGGTGGCAACCCGACTCCGCTCTCTACCTGCTGAAGACCTCGATCAATCCGGTCCGGGTCGGGTATTTCAGGAAGAAGCTGCTCACAGAGCTGAACATCACCCCCCAGGGAAGGTCAGCGCTGGAGGTCGGCTGCGGCGGCGGCATCCTGTGCGAGGAGATCGCCCGGATGGGGTTCGACACCATGGGGATCGATCCAGCCGCACCGTCATTGGCGTTCGCCGCAGAGCATGCGAAGGCAAGCGGCCTGAAGATCAGGTACGAACAGGGAACGGGCGAGGCTCTCCCGTGCGGTGACAACAGCTGCGACGTCGTATTCTGCTGCGACGTCCTGGAGCATGTGCGCGACCTGCCGCAGGTGATCTCTGAAATCAGCCGGGTGCTGAGGCCGGGCGGGGTGCTCTGCTACGACACCATCAACCGCACCTTCATCAGCAAACTGGTCGCCATCAACATCGCCCAGAAATGGCCGCGGTGGGCGTTCATGCCGCCGCAGCTCCATGTCTGGGACATGTTCATCAAGCCCACGGAAATGAAAGCTCTCCTGCGGGACAACAACCTTGAGTGGCGTGAGCACCGGGGGACGGCACCGAACCTTTCCTACGCGAGAATCCTCTGGTATCTGCGCCAGAGGGCCAGGGGAAAAATGAGCTATCGGGAGCTGGGGGACAAGCTCCGGCTGGTGGAGAGCAGGGGCATGCCGATCATGTACATGGGGTATGCCGTGAGGAAACCGTGGCCCTGACCGTACAACAAAGAGCGACAGGAGAAGACATGGACGAAGCGCTGCATACCGCCCGGAGTTGCCGGCATTACGCGATGTGCAAGATCGATTTTCTGGGGAGCGGCGTCTGCGCCTCCGGGACGGCAAAACAGTACGTCAGCTACTATCCCCAGGGGAGGATGGATCTCTATGCGGCCCTCGCGCAGGGAAAGATCCCCGTTACGGAACAGTGCGTGGCGATAGCCGACAGCTGCGACCTGTGCGGCAAATGCGACTACCAGTGCTGCTTTGTCACCGAGATGCGCCCCTCGACGGTGATGAAGGCGCTGAAGGACCATGTCTCCCGGCACCTTGCCGCAGGAGGGGCGGTGGAGCAGGCGGTCGAGGACCCGTTGCTTAAGGATATCCGGGCCATCGTCGGCACCGCGTGGGCCACGAGCGACCGGGGGATCGCCGCTACCTATGCCCACGATCCCTGCGCCCTGGCAGTTTCGCAGATGCCCGCGTATGTGGTCCTCCCCCGCACCAGAGAGGAAATAGCGGCGCTCCTCACGCTGTTTCGGAGCCATGAAGTGCCCTGGGTGGTGCGCGCCAACGGTACCAGCGTCCTGGGGTTTCACCTCTGCGCGGGGGCGGTCATCGACCTGAACCGGATGAAGGATATCGCCTTCGACGAGAAAAACTGGGCGGTCCGGATCGGGCCCGGGGTGGCGGCCTTCGACCTCCAGCGCGAGGCGGTGCGGCGCGGTTACCGGGTCAACGTTGCCGAGCCGGCCGCGCTGGTCTGCGGCAGCACCATGTGCTCCGGGATCCTGTCGCTCTTTTCCGCCGCCTACGGGACTTCGGCGGACAATTTCATCGATGCCGAGTTCGTGGCCCCTGATGGCTCTCTCTTCTCGCTCAACGACAAGGACGCCCCCAACCTCTTTGCCTTCCGGAAGACCGGCCAGGGGACACCGGGCATCTGCACGTCCCTGACCGTCAAGCTCCACCCCAGGACGGACGACGAAGCGGGGGTGCTGGTTCCCTTCCGGTCCCTGGCCGAAGCCCTCGACTTCGCCGGGGAGTGCGCCGTGCGGCGCATCGGTCTGGCCATCGGCGTGCTCGGCGCGGAATACGTGGCCTCGTTCATCGCCCCGACCCGGCAGCTGGCCGCCGAGGCCCGGGAAGCCTTCGAAAACAGGCTGGGGATCGCCTGCATGGTCCTGGTAATCGGCGACCGGTACGCCCTGCGCAGCATAACGGACATGGGGCATCCGGTCATCGATCAGCGGCTGTTCACCGCGCTCAGCCTCGGGCTCCCCGCGCTGAAATCCGCCTCATGGCTCGACCTCGTTGCCGAGCTGGCCGCGGAAGAACCCTTCTCCTACCTCAAGATCGAGGGGTTCGTCGAACTGGCGGAAGCGGCGCTGGCGCCGTCGCCGGCGAAGCTGGCGCGGGAAACCGCCCCCGAGCTCAGGGGCTTCTACGAAAAGCTCTACGCCCGGCCCGAGCTGACGAATCTGGTCTGGCTCAACATGTTCAGGATCACCAGCACCAGGATCGGCCGGGACAAGCACTTCTTCCCGCTGCTCATGTATCTCCCCCTCGACCATTCCCTGATCTCCGCCCTGAACGACGGTTTCAGCCGCATCGGCGAACGTCACCAGCTCAAGCATGAGTTCGGCTTCGTAACGCCGGTGGATGGCGGCAAGCGCTGCATCTACGAATTCGACTATTTTTACGACCAGAACGACCGGGACGACATCGCGCGCGTGCAACGGGCCACGCAGGAGGCCGGCGAACTGATCGAGACGCACGCCGCACGCGAGGGGACCATCAGATGGCTCAAGTACCTGCTCTACCAGGGGTACTGCCGGAAGGAAAACCTCCTCTACGCGTAAGGACCGTATGACCGCTCACGGATCACGAACCGTCGTGCTTACCGGGGCTACCGGTTTCCTGGGGAGCCATCTGCTGGCCGCGCTGCTGACCCGGGGGGACCGGGTGGCGGTCCTGGGCCGGGGCTCTGCCGGAGAGAGCCTCGCCACGAGGATCGAGCGGTTACTCGCGTGGTTTGGCCTTCAGGCGCTCGGCAACCGGGTGGAAACGGCCGAGATCGATTTCCTGCAGCCCCTGTGCGGCCTCGCCCGGGACCGCTACGATGCCCTCTGCGCCAAAGGTGGCCGGATCATCCATTGTGCGTCCGATACCCGCTTTGCAGCCAGTAATCGCCCGGAGTCCCTGGCGACGAACGTGGACAGCCTGGCACAGCTCATCGAGCTGGCCAGAAACAGCGGCGCCCCGTGGTTCCATTACGTCAGCACCGCCTACGCCGCCGGGACATCAAACCCGTATTGCCCCGAGGCGCCGGTGACCGGGGAGACGTTCGTCAACGTCTATGAAGAGACCAAGGCCCGCGCCGAGCAGGAAGTTGCCGCGCGCTGCCGGATGCACGGCATTCCCTACACGATCATCCGTCCGTCGATCGTCTATGGCGATGCGCGCAGCGGCCGGGCCAATCGCTTCAACGCGCTCTACCTCCATGTCCGGTCGCTCTCCTGCATCAGGGACATCTACCTGGAAGACATCCGGGACCATGGCGGCCGCAAGGCCCGTGAGTGCGGCATCCGGCTGGGTGCGCAGGGGACGCTCCACATCCCCCTGAAGGTCGCCGTTGCCCGCAGGGGCCAGGTGAACCTGATCCCGGTCGATTATTTCGTGGCGGCCACCCTGATGCTTCTGGAGCAGGCGCAGCCCGGGACGATCTACCATCTGACCAGCGACTTCCCGAAGACGCTGGAGGATCTGGCCGCTTATTGCGAAGCCTTTCTGAACATCCGCGGCATCGAAATCGTCTACGGGGAGCCGCTCGGCCGGTCACTGACGCCCCCTGAAGCGCTCTTCAACCGGTTCATCGAACCATACCTCCCCTATCTGGCCGATTCCCGGACGTTTGCCCGGGATAACACGATTGCGGCCACTGCCGGCCTCTCCCCCCCCGAATTCACCTACGAGATCTTCGCGCGGTGCATGGCTCATGCCGTCAGGGCCAATTGGGGCAAATAGGCACGGAGCGTCATGAGCAGAGTCATCATCCTCATCATCCTCATCATCCCCGTCATGCTTTTGTTGGCGGCACATGCCTTCGGGGGCGGCGACGAAGATATCCTCGGGAGCTGGAACACCGAGGATGGCCGGGCCAGGATCGAAATCTTCCCTTGTGACGGTCACTATTGCGGCAAGATCGTCTGGCTGAAACAGCCTGAATA
>DATJLB010000219.1:0-7378 GCA_035490915.1 Geobacteraceae bacterium | reverse complement strand
CCTGAGAAGCCAGCGGTTAAACCCCGCATTGCTCAGCATCATGGAACGGAACGTCCCCCTCTACGGTCGGCTCCCCGATGAAGACCGGGAGGAGCTGCACGGGCACCTCCAGGTATTTCTCGCCGAGAAGAGCTTCGAGGGGAGGGGTGGCCTGACCATGTCCGACGAGGTCCGGGTAACCATAGCATCCCAGGCATGCATCCTCCTGCTTCACCGGCCGACCGATTACTACCCGGGACTCGCCTCCGTCATCGTCTATCCGGGGGAATACCTTGCCCCTTATCGGGATATGGATGAATGGGGGGTCATTACCGAAGGAAAGGACCGCCGCTCAGGGGAATCGTGCCTCGAAGGAGCACTGGTCCTCTCCTGGGAGGATGTGCTCGCCCGAGGCCTCGACGTTCATCACTCCTACAACGTGGTGCTCCACGAATTCGCCCATCAGCTCGACGCCGAAGAAGGGATCACCTCCGGCGTCCCCCTTCTGGGGAAGCGCTCCCGGCACAGAGTGCTGGGGGAAATCCTGCACCGCGAGTTTGAACGACTGCAGGAGGATGCGGAAAAAGGCCGACCGACGGTGCTCGACCCCTACGGGTCGGAAAGCCCGGAGGAGTTCTTCGCCGTGGCTACCGAAGCGTTCTTTCAAACCCCCCTTCCCCTCAGAGCAAAACACCCAGATCTGTACGGGGAACTCGCCGGCTACTACCGGCAGGACCCGGCCGGATGGCCGGCGTCCCCACGTCATCCCTAGCCTCATAGTGACTCCCTTTTTTTGTTGACCGCATCCGTCCATTACGCTATATAAATATAATCTCGTTTTAATTTTACGAAGGAGGAACGCCATGCATCTCGTTGACCAGATCAAGGCAAAGGCCCAGAAAAACCTGCAGACCGTGGTTCTGCCTGAAAGCTATGACGAGCGGATGCTTTTTGCTGCCCAGAAAATTGTGGAACAGGGTTTGGCAAAGATCGTGATTCTCGGAAATCCCGCCGAGGTGCAGGCAACCGCGGCAGCCAAGGGGGTGAACCTGGCCGGCATTGAGGTGTTGGAACCGGCAACCTCGCCGAAACTCGGCGCCTATGTCGACGCCTTCGTCGAGCTGCGCAAGAGCAAGGGGATGACGCCGGAAGAGGCGCGAAAGACCCTCACCGCCAAGGACAACCTCTACTATGCGGGAATGATGGTACGGATGGGAGACGCCGGAGGAGAGGTGGCGGGCGCCACCGGAACCACCGGCAACGTCCTCAAGGCGGCCTTCCAGACGGTAGGCACCGCCCCCGGCATCAAGACGGTGTCCTCTTTCTTCCTGATGATCACCAAGACCCCCACCTTCGGCGAAAACGGCATCATCCTCTTCGCCGACTGCGCAGTCAACCCGAACCCCGACGCCCAGGCACTGGCGGAGATCGCCGTGGCCACGGCGCGCAACTGCACGTCGTTCCTCGACGTCCCGGCCCGCGTCGCGATGCTCTCCTTCTCCACCAAGGGCAGTGCCAGTCACGGCGACGTCGACAAGGTACTGAAGGCGATGGAGATCGCCAAGGGAATCGACCCTGCACTCCAGATCGACGGGGAACTCCAGGCTGACGCGGCGCTGCTCCCAAAGGTGGGGGAGAAGAAGGCGCCGGGCAGTCCGGTAGCGGGCAAGGCCAACGTCCTCGTTTTCCCCGATCTGGACGCCGGCAACATCGCCTACAAGCTGGTCGAGCGCGTGGCGGGCGCCGAGGCGGTCGGCCCGATCATCCAGGGGCTGGCAAAGCCGGTCAACGACCTCTCCCGAGGCTGTTCGGTGGATGATATCGTGAATGTGACGGCGATCACCGCGGTCCAGGCCCAGGGGTAAGCGGCTTCGTCAAAAGTCCATCTGCGGCGTTGAGCTGCGTCTTTCGTCACTCGGCGTGCTCAAAACTTGCGCGCCTTGCGTATGAAGCTTTTAACTGTGCCGCTGAAAATTCTTCGACAATCAGAAGCAAGAAAGGCCACCGCAAATTCGGTGGCCTTTCTTGCTTTTTAGGAACCTATCGAGCCTGGATTTTTCGCAAGGTCAAGACGGACTGGGGATCGCGCGGAGGCGTAGCGGCGCTACGCCACACAAGACGATCCCGCAGGCCAACGCAGAGATTGCAGACAATTCGCTAAGCGAATGGCTGCCCGCAGGGCGAGGCCTCCAGGCCGAGTCAAAAGCCGGGCTCGTTTACTTGCGAACGAAGTCCGGGCGGGCGAACGAATACTCGAAGTGCATATGGTCGGTGTAGGTGCCGGCCAGGATGGCCGCCACGTCCTCGGTAAAGACCAGTTCCTCGTCGGTGGGGATGACGTAGACCTTGACCGGGGACGCATCGGTCGTGATGAGGGTCTCCCGCTTCCGGGTCATGGCGGACTTGTTCCGCTCCTTGTCCAGGTGGATCCCCAGGTGCTCAAGCCCCTCGACGGTCCTCTCGCGGATCGGCCACCCCATCTCGCCGACTCCCGCGGTGAAGACGACCGCATCGAGCCGGCCGATAGCGGCCATGTACGAGCCGATGTATTTCCGCAGGCGGTACGCCTCGATATCCAGGGCGAGCTTGCAGAGCTTGTCGCCGTTGTTGGCATGTTCAATCACGTCGCGCCGGTCGGTGAAGCGACCGGTGATCCCGAGGACCCCGCTCTTCTTGTTCAGGATGCTGTCGATCTCCTTGGCGGAAAGGTTCTCCTTCTGCATCATGAATGCGGGAATTGCAGGGTCTATATCGCCGCAGCGGGTCCCCATCACCGCCCCTTCCAGCGGGGTGAGGCCCATGCTGGTATCGACGGAAACGCCGTTCTTGATGGCGGTATGGGAAACACCGTTGCCGATGTGCATGGTAATGATGTTGCACGCCTTGGGAGCCTTACCGAGAAGCACCGCCGCCCGCTTCGAGACGTAGAGATGGGACGTGCCGTGGAATCCGTAGCGACGCACCCCATGGGTCTCGTACCACTCGTAGGGAACCGGGTAGAGATAGGCATGCTCCGGCATGGTCTGGTGGAAGGCGGTGTCGAAAATCGCCACGTGGGGAACCTTGGGAAGAAGTGCCTGCGCCGCCTCGATCCCGGCGATGTTCGGGGGGTTGTGGAGCGGCGCCAGATGCTGGACATCTTTCACGGCATCCAACACCTGTTCGTCGATCATGACCGACTTGGTGAATTTCTCCCCGCCATGGACAACCCTGTGGCCAACCGCAGATATCTGGTTGATGTCCTTCAGCACGCCGTGCGTGGCATCGGTGAGGGTCTTGATGATGAGATCGATGGCAACCTGATGGTCCGGACACTCCGATTCCTCACGGTAGGTTTCACGCCCCGGAACCTCGTGAATGATGAAGGAGTCGCCGACGATCACCCTCTCCACCATCCCCTTGGCAATGACCTCCTTTTTATCCCAGTCAAACAACTGATATTTTACCGAAGAACTGCCGCAGTTGAGGGCCAAGATGTCCATGTATCTCCTCCTGATGCTCAATGTAGTCGGGAATGGGTCAGCGGAGCGTGGCTTTTTTCGGTGCAGTAAAAAAAATACGCCACTACTTTAGCGTAAATAAAACTGTTTTTTATAATACCGCAGAGCGGCTGCTAATTCAAGGTTTTTTGTACACTTGGCGATATTTTAGGGGGAGAAACCTTTGTGCTGGACATTTTCGGATGCATATGATAGCGTGTGACAAATCAAACAGTTACTTAACAACTCAAACTGAAGGAGGTGAACACCTTGGCTCATACTATTACCGAAGAATGCATCAACTGCGGTGCATGTGATGAATCTTGCCCGGTTAACGCCATCAGTGAGGCGGGAGACAAGCGGGCGATTGATCCTGATACCTGTATCGATTGCGGCGCGTGCGTCGACACCTGCCCGGTAAACGCCATCCACGCCTAATTTCTCACACGACCCAATAAAAAAGGCCGGCTGCTAGCCGGCCTTTTTTATTAAGAACATTCCCCCTACTGACTCGCGACGGTCGAGCCGACAACTTCGACGCCAAAGTCGGTCGCTCCCTGGGGCACATTGGCAAAGACAACCGTGAAGGGAATGCCCTTGCCCGGTTGCACTGCCAGATTGGAAAGCGAATCGCCGAACTGGTTCCCCATGGCCGAATCCAGCTTTGCCATCGGGAGGGTCGTCAGTTGGTCCTTGGAGAGCGAATTGCCGCAGTAGGCGGTCTTCTGCAGGAATGCCTCCCCCTTCGGCCCGTAGAGCGTCGCCCGCACCTGGATAGAGGCGCGTGGCCTGCCGAAATTGTTGACTGCCTCGCCGGTTACGACAAAGATCTCGCCAGCCTGGGTGTTGACCTGGAAGGCTGCCGCGGCGTTACTGATCGCAATACCACCCTCCTCCTTGGTTTCAAGACCGAACCACTTTGCCATGAAGCCAAGACCAACCTTATCGAACGCGGCAGGACCCTGCTTGAATACATAGACCCCCCCACCCGCAAGGGCAAGCACCAGCAGCACTGCAACCCCGATCGCCACGATCGGCACGGCCGAACTTCCCTTGCGCCGGGAAGAAATGGACAGGGGGGGAAGTTCATCCGCGGCGACCGGCACCTCAAAGGGAGGGGCAGCCTCATGCTCAAGAGACTGAGGCTTAGGCTCCTCCCCGTCCCATTCCCACGTCGCCGGCTCTCCGGGTTTCGCCTCCTCTTGCGCGGGTTGCTCCGAAGATTCAGCCTCGCCGAATTTGAACTCGTCAAAATCAAAAGATGTGGGATGTCCGGCCTCTTTCGCAGGTTCCGGAGATGGGGGGGCAACAGCCTGTGGCGGCGTTTCCTCCTCCTCGAAGGAAAATTCCATCGCAGGGGGGGATGAGAATGCCTTCTCATGCTCAGGAGGGGAAACGGTGCCGAAATCGGACGGTTCACCGGCTGCGGGCCCTCCGAGCCCCTCTATGTCGACATCGAATTCAGGGGCCGGTACGGCGGCCGGCTCTTCATCAAAGGTAAAAGCGGTATCATCGATACCTCGCTCGTCCCCCCCGGGAAGTGGCGCGTCCGTTCCCGCGGACTCATCCCCGGCAATATCCCGCTCACCGAAAGCAAACTCATCCTTTTCCTCGCTCCCGGCGGGCGCCGCTGGAGGAGCGCTGACAGGTTCGGCGCCGAAGGCAAACTCATCGAAATCGAAACTATCCCCTTCGGAAGACCGGTCTTCGGCCCGTTGCTCAACGGCAATGGAGATGTCGCCCCCCGAAGGGGCCCCGGAAACCGGTGCCGGCTCGCCCGCGGTGCTTTCCTTCCCGGCCGGCTCAGCCGGAGGAGAAGCAAGGCCGCTCAAAAGAGAGTCAAAATCTGCCTCTTCGGCAGGTGTTTCCTTCCGAACGACAAAGATGTGCTTGCACTTGGAGCAGCGGACCTTTGCTCCCCCCTCCTTCACTTTTGAATCATCCAGCCTGAATTTTGCGTTGCACTGGTCACATTGGACTATCATTCAGACCTCCACCGGAAGGATTAGGTTGGTACGTGCGCAAACCCGCTTCTAACTTGCAATTTTTCAGTTTTTCTATAACAGAAAGGGGGAGGCGTGTCAATTCATTATAGCCGGAACCGACCTCTTATGATACATTTACCGAGAAGACCAACGACTTCCGGATTTCGGCAAGGATATACCATGAAACTGATATCGATGGCCCTGACGATAATCGCGTGTCTTGCTCCCCCCGCCTGGGCGGTTGCAGCTCCCGAGATCTCCGTCGACAGGCCAACCTACGACTTCGGCTCGATCAGCCAGGGGAAGAAGGTTGAGCATGCCTTCGTCATCAGGAACAGGGGAAATGCCCCCCTCGCCATCAAGAGCATCAGGCCGTCATGCGGCTGCACCGCGATTGCAAGCTCCCTGTCGGTCATTCCCCCCGGCAAGAGCGGCGAAATCAAGGCCTCTTTCAACTCAGCCAATTATTCCGGTGCAGTCCAGAAAACCATTGCCGTGGAGAGCAACGATCCGAAGACTCCCGCCTCGATCCTGACCATCAAGGGGACGATCGTTGAAGATATCCAGCTTGCTCCGAAGCAGCTGAACCTCGGCCAGGTGCAGGCCGGCGTCACCAGAAAGACAACCATCACCGTCACCAACAAGGCAAAGAAACCGCTCGGCCTGATCGCCGCAAAGTCCACCCTGCAGCAGGTAACCGTTACCGTAGAGAAGAAGCTCCTGAAGCCGGGAGAGTCAGGCACACTTCTCGTCTCCACCACCCCGCGCAAGGGAGACCGGCTGTTGAGCGGCTACCTTTCCATCACGACCGACAGCCCGGTCAAACCCGAGATTTCCGTGCCGGTCTACGGCTCGACGCAGAACTGAGAGGTTTATTCAGTTTGGACTTGAGATAATGACAAAAATAGTGTATAGAGAGAAGTTCACGGGCGGTTAGCTCAGATGGATAGAGTACAGGCCTCCGAAGCCTGGGGTCGTGGGTTCGAATCCCATGCCGCCCGCCATTTATACAGCCGGGGGATCGTCCCCTCTGGAGTCAAAGGAAAAGCCGAACCATTTCTGGTCCGGCTTTTCTGTTTACCCCCTCCCGATGAGAACCCTCACATCAGTGCCATGAACCTCGGGTGTTCTTCCCGGATCGCCTGCAACAGCACGGATACCATCTCCACAATCACCTCTGACGTGAAATTGCCGTTGAACGGCAACGCGACCTGAACGGTCACGAAGTCCGCCGCCGCCGTGAACTTCACCATCGTATACTCGGCGTTCAGGACATTGATCAGCTCGATGACGTCCCGCGTCTTCGCCGGGTCGGCGATCTTGAGGTATTGATAGGCAATCACCGTCACGAGCCGGTCGCTGGGATTAAACAACAGCACAACCGCAACGGGCCCGACGTCCGGCAGCAGTTCCCTCACCACGTACACGATACCGTCGTCGTTCTCCTTTTTTTCGAGCGCGATGTTCTGCTCTTTCAGGTATGCGTCAAACATCGATGCGTTTTCGGCCATGCGACCCTCCTCGGACAAACCGTCTTTACACATCCCCCTACGAACATGCCGGACGGACAAAAGTTCCACCCACCTATAACGACATTCACCGCAATTGTCAAATCTCTTGTGCGCTCCTGCCGCGCGGGTGCAGGAGAGGGCCCGACGCGAACCGTGGCAGATGCAGCCGTTGCGGCCGGGACGACAAACAGGCGATGTGCGCTATACTTAAGGTAGCGGCGGAGGGGACCACTAATGATGCCCGAAGGTACTGTACCCGAAAAACTGACCCGGAGCGAAACCATCACCGCCCTGGCCCACTACTATCGGGGCGAGGTATCCCGCAGCCTGATGTGGCGTGAGCGGCTCGACCGGACGACCAACTGGGCGGTCGGTGCGACGGCGGCCTTCCTCGGGTTCGCCTTTTCCCACCCGGAGATCAACC
>DATJLB010000218.1:0-12537 GCA_035490915.1 Geobacteraceae bacterium | reverse complement strand
ACTACTATGCCCACGTTGCTAACAAAGACTTCGACCGGCTCACCCGTGAGCTGGTGGACGAACTCAAGTAAAGGAGGCTCAGAGAATGAAAAAGTTATTCGCTGCATTGACGTTGGCCCTTTCCCTGGGCACCCTTGCCTATGCCGCTGAGCCGGCGCAGGCTCCGGCTGCCGGTGCGCCCGCGGCCACTGCCCCGGCTGCCCCGGCTGCCCCGGGAGCTCCCGCCACCATGGCCGCCCCTGCCGCGGTTCCGGCCCAGCCCGCTGCCGCTGCCCCCGCGCCTGCTGCGCCCGCGAAGAAGGAGATCAAGGCTAACAAGGCGATCACCATCAGCATGTTCCTCGTCATCGTCGGCATCACCCTGTGCGTCGTCGTCTGGTCCGCCAAACGGACCAAGACGGCGGCCGACTTCTACGCCGCGGGCGGCGGGATCACCGGCACCCAGAACGGTTGGGCGATCGCCGGCGACTACATGTCGGCCGCCTCGTTCCTCGGGATTTCCGGGATGATCTCCCTCTACGGCTATGACGGCTTCATGTACTCGGTCGGCTGGCTCGTCGCCTACATCACCGTGCTCCTCATCGTGGCGGAGCCGTGCCGCAACGCCGGCAAGTACACCTTGGGGGACATCCTCTCCTTCCGCACCGACCCGAAACCGGTCCGGGCCGTGGCCGCCCTCTCCACCGTGGCTGTCACCACCTTCTATCTTACCGCCCAGATGGTCGGTGCCGGCAAGCTGATGGCCCTGCTGGTCGGCATCCCCTACAAGACCTCCATCATCGGCGTCGGCATCCTGATGATCGGTTACGTCGTCTTCGGCGGCATGACCGCCACCACCTGGGTCCAGATCATCAAGGCAGGCCTCCTCATGTCGGGCGCCTTCCTCCTCTCCATTCTGGTCGCTGCCAAGGCGGGCTTCAACCCGATCACCTTCTTCGAGCAGATCGTCAACAACCCGAACATCCAGGACCACGTCGCCAAGCTCGTGATGAAGGACGGCATCGTCCTCTCCGGCGCCGACGCCGGCCAGCGCTTCCTGGAGCCGGCCCTCTTCATGAAGGCGCCGCTTGACCAGATCTCCCTCGGGATGGCGCTGGTTCTCGGGACTGCCGGCATGCCCCACATCCTGATGCGCTTCTTCACCGTGCCGACCGCCCAGGCCGCCCGCAAATCGGTCATCATCGCCATGTGGATCATCGGCTTCTTCTACGTTCTCACCACGCTCCTCGGCTTCGGCGCCGCAATGAACGTCACTCCGCAGGGGATCAAGGCGGTTGACGCCGGCGGCAACATGGCTACTCTGCTCCTGGCGCAGCAACTCGGCTCCGACATCTCCCCGATCATCGGCGACGTCTTCCTTGCCTTCCTCTGCTCGGTTGCCTTTGCCACCATCCTCGCGGTCGTCTCCGGCCTGGTGCTTGCGGCTTCGGCGGCCATCGCCCACGACATCTACGTGAACGTCATCAAGGACGGTCACGCCGACCAGCATGAGCAGGTCATGGCCGCCCGCATTACCTCCCTCTGCGTCGGCGCCGTCGGCATCGTCATCGGCATTACCGCCGAGAAGCAGAACGTCGCCCACCTGGTGGCGCTCGCCTTCGCCGTTGCCTCTTCCGGTAACCTGCCGGTCGTCGTCATGTCGCTCTTCTGGCGTAAGTTCAACACCGCCGGTGTCATTTCCGGCCTCGTGGTCGGCACCATCGCCTCCATCGCCCTCGTCATGGTCTCTCCGAACATGACCTATCCGAAGACCGTCGCCGCGGGCGCGAAGAAAACCGTCGAGGCCCTGGAGAAGAAGCAGGCCGCCCTGCCTCCGGGAGCGACCCTCCCCGAGAAGGATCTGAAGGACCTCGACAAGGCCCGCAAAGACTACGAAGCCAACAAGGACGGCAAGTCGATCATGGGGCTGGATGCGCCGCTGCTGAAGCTGAAAAACCCGGGCATCATCTCCATCCCGCTCGGCTTCATCGCCGCCATTCTCGGCGCCTTGCTCTTCCCGAGCCGGCGTTCGGAAGAGATGTTCGACGAGATCTACGTCCGCCAGAATACCGGGATTGGCATGGCCAAGGCCGTCGACCACTAACATCTGAATTCAGTTTGTGATACAATCGGGGAAGGTTCGCCTTCCCCATTTTTTTTGGTGCATCGGATGCCATTTCAGAAAGTCGTCCCTCCCATAACCGACGCCGAGTTCCTCGATGATCTCATGGCGAGATTGAGCGGGGTTATCCCTTTTCTCGAGCGGGATGAAACGGTGCGCTTTTTCCGGGCGCTGCACGGCTCAGTCTGTCAGGAGATCGCACGGGACGAGGGGTTTGCGGCACGACAGGCCGTTCTTCTTCGAGGGATAGCCGAGACGCGCGAATACCCGGTCCTTATGCAGATCCACGATGGGCTCAATACGCTGGAAATGGAGCGTTTCATCAAGATGCTGTCAGTCCCGGCACTCCACAGGAACTGCACCGAGTACCGGGACCTGCTGGTCCGCAGGGCGCTTCAGTTGGTGGAGGACGAGCTTGCACAGGGGGGGAGGCATGCCCCCCCTGTTCCTTTTGCGCTGATCAGCATGGGGAGCGATGGCAGGGGGGAGCAGACCCTGATCACCGATCAGGACCACCTCATCGTGTACGGCGACGGGGGCGGCCCCGAAACCGACGACTATTTCAGCGCTTTTGCCGAGCTCCTCGTCGAACGGCTGGCCGAGATCGGCTTCAAGAAGTGCACCGGCGACATCATGCCGGTCAATCCCACCTGGCGTGGCTCATACAGCCAGTGGCGCAAGAAGCTCCTCGCCATCGTCCGGTACGAGTACGCCGATTACGCGAAGAACCTGATGGACCTCATCGTCCTCTCCGATGCCCGCTATGTCGCCGGTGACCGGGAGCTGGCGGATTCGCTGATCGAGCTCATCCGGGGACTGGAGCAGGACTACTTCCAGGTCCTCTGGGGGATGGCCAAGGCGGCCACCGAGATGAAGCTGGCCATCGGCTTTCTGAAGCGGATCTGGACCGAAGGCTCGGGCGATCACAAGGGGGAGTTCAACCTGAAGCTCCTTGCCTGGGCACCGCTCGTCATGAACGTCCGCATCCTGGCGATCAACCAGGGGATCCCCGCCACTAACACCGTCAGACGCATCGAGCTCCTGCATGAGGAGAAAAGCTTTTCCGCGAACACCGCCAACGGGCTGAAGGACGCCTACTACATCCTGACCAAGTACCGCATCCTGTTGCAGATCAAGGTCATCAAAGGGATCCAGAAAGATTCCTACCACCTCAACCCTTACAACCTGACCGCCGATGAACGGGAACGGATCAGGCAGGCCCTCCTGCGCATCGAAGAGTTGCAAAAGACCATCCACACCAATTTTTCCATCATGTAGCTCAGAGCTTCTTGACAGTGCGCTGCTCTTTTTCGTCACGACGGTCGGGACGTTATGATCCGTTACCGCCACTCCGGAAAAGGGGATGTGCGCAGCTAGGCTGCACGGGCCATCCCGAACCCTCCGTGAAGCCTCCGGATTTCCTCCACGACCTCGGGGTTGGCCAGGGTGGAGACGTCTCCCGCGTCGGCGCCGCTTGAGATCGCTGCCAATACGCGGCGCATGATCTTCCCGGAGCGGGTCTTCGGCATGTCGGGGACGATCAGCACCGACCGCGGCCGGGCAATCGGGCCGATTTCGGCGGCGAGCGCATCGGAGATCCGCCGCTCAAGCTCCGCGCTCCGCCCGTAGCCCGGTTTCAGGGAAACATACAGTTCGGGCACCCTCCCCTTGATCTCGTCAGCCACCGGCACCACTGCCGCCTCGGCCACCTCCCCGACGGTGAGGGCGGCGGATTCCAGTTCTTTGGAACCGAGACGGTGGCCGGCGACGTTGATCACGTCGTCGATCCGGCCGAGGATCCGGTAGTAGCCGTCAGCCTCCTGGGTGGCGCCGTCACCAGTCAGGTACGGCCAGTCGTGCCAGTCGGTGCTCGCGGGGTCCTTGCAGTAGCGGCTGTAGTACTGTTTCACGAAGCGCTCCGGGTCCTTCCAGATGGTCTGGAACACCCCCGGCCAGGGGTTGCGGATGCAGATGTTGCCGGCCCGTCCCGACCTCTCCGGGATCTCACGCCCCTCGTCGTCGAAGATGGCCGGGTAGATCCCCGGCATTGCAGGCCCCGTGCTCCCCGGCTTCATCTCGTGGAGCGCCGGCATGGTGCTGGTGAGGAACCCCCCAGTCTCGGTCTGCCACCAGGTGTCGACGATGACCGCCTCTCCTTTCCCCACAACATGGTAGTACCAACGCCAGACCTCCGGTTCGATCGCTTCCCCCACCGTCGTCATCAGTTTGAAGTGGTACTCGTACTTGGCCGGCTCGTCGGGACCTGCCCGGCGCAGCCCCCGGATCGCCGTGGGGGAGGTGTGGAAGATATTGACGTCGAGGTCTCGCGCGATCCGCCACGGGCGCCCCGCGTCGGGCCAGGTCGGGAGCCCCTCGTAGACCACGACCGAGGCCCCGAGGGCGAGCGGGCCGTACACGATATAGGAATGTCCCGTGATCCAGCCGATGTCAGCCATGCACCAGTAGACGTCCTGCGGGTGGATATCCTGGACGAAATTCGCAGTGCCGGCGACGTAGGAGAGGTAGCCGCCGGTGCTGTGCTGGCACCCTTTCGGCTTGCCGGTGGTGCCGCTCGTGTACATCAGGAAGAGTGGATCGTCGGCGAGCATTTCCTCCGGGGCGACCCGGCGGCCGCGGTATCCCTTCAGGAGGTCGTTGATGATGAAATCGCGTCCCCCCACGAGCGGCGTCGGGCTGGAATAGCGGCCGGGGTAGCGCTGCCAGATGAGGACCTTGTCGATCGTCTGCCCCCCCTTCACGGCGAGCTCCACGGCTGCATCGGCGTTCTGCTTGTGGTCGAGGAGCTTGCCGCCACGGTAGTAGGCATCCATCGTGATCAGCACGCGGCTTTCGGCATCGACTGCCCGGTCAGCCACGCTCTTGGCGCTGAAGCCGCTGAATACCTGGGAATGGATGAGCCCCAGTCGTGCACAGGCGAGCATGGTGATCGGGAGCTCCGGCACCATCGGCATGTGCAGGGTTACACGGTCCCCCTTCTTCAGGCCGGCGAAGTCGCGCAGCAGTGTCGCCAGCTCGTTCACCCGTACGAACAGCTCCTGGTAGGTGACGTGCTCTGTTCGCTCGTCCTCGGGCTCGGGGACGAAGTGAATGGCTGCCTTGTTCCGGTAGGCCGGCAGATGCCGGTCGATGCAGTTGTCGCTCGCGTTCAGCTTGCCACCCGTGAACCAGCGCCAGAAGGGGGGGCGACTGCTGTCCAGGACCGTGTCCCACTTACGGTACCAGTGCAGCAGATTGGCATAGTCTTCGTAACAATTCGGGAATCTGTCGGGGGAGAAACGCTCATAGATTGCATTATCGGTCATGTTTGCCTGACCGGTAAATGATACGGGGGGATGGTAATACTCTTCTTCCTGCCAATGAACGGCAATTTCCGCTTCGGATACTCTTTCTCCTTTCACGGATGCCATACGTCATCACCTTCCTATATTTATTATCTCAATATTTTTATTATACTCCTCCTTTCGATGAAGGGATCGTACCTATTTCGACAAGAACCAGTTAGTATTGTTGCATTAATGCGGTGCGTTTCATCGGCGGTACCGGAGTGGCGCAACGACCGGCCCGGTCGATCTCCAGCCCTTTGTTTCTAGGCTTGGCATCTGTCACACTCTCCAGGGTCGCTCATGCGTCGGATATGGGCATGAGTTTCTTATCTGCGGGTTCGCAGGAAATTGACCAGGCTCCACCTCTCCTGGGGCAGGAGTTTGTCCTGGAAGGGAGGCATGCGGCCGAAGCCGAAGGTGATCGCCTTGAAGATGGCGGCGTCGCTCAGCCCCTGCACCATGTCGTGGTCGAGGCCGGGCGGAGGGGGGGTGAGTTTCTTGCCGACCGGACCCCGCTCCGCCGCGGTCTGGCCGTGGCACATCCTGCAATTGATCTCGAAAAGCGCCTTCCCCTGTGCTACGGAAGCGGCGGTCGGCGCGACGGGGTTTTTCAGCTCCATCTCCTGGGTGACGACCTCCTTCCCGGAAACCGGGACGGAGCCCTTGGGCGGGGGGAGGACCGGTGCCTGGAAAGGCTTGTGGCTCGGTTGCTCATCCATCCAGATTGCCGCCGCGAGAAGCGGTGCGACAGCCAGCACGGTAAGTTTTGCGATTCTTCTCATGATGTCGCCTCTTCCACGATGCGCAGTGCCTCGGCTTCCCTCATGATCTTCCTGGCGAGGCTCTTCTGTTCGCCTGCTGAAAGCGATGCGACAGGGCCTACACACTCGGCCGGCCCCACACCTTCACCGCAGGCCACCGCTTCCCCTCCCGGGTGGATGGCAATGCAGATGCCGATGCGCCCCTCGCTGATCTCCGGGGCATACAGGCGCTTCTCCGCGGGAGGAAGCCGCATCTCCAGGAACATTCCTACGATGGTGCCAACCAGGAAGAAGAGCATGGTGAACTCGTAGGTGACGATGCCGGTCGGGTAGAAGGCTATGATCGGCTTGTCGCCGGTCTGCACCGGGTAGACCCAGGCGGTGCCGGCCGCAAGGAGAAAGCCGGCTCCCGCGCCGGCGATGCCGCACGCCAGGGTGAACCAGCGGAACCAGGTGCGCTGGTCGGTCTTCACCAGCACGCCGTCCGGACAGGGGGTCGAGGTGAGAGAGGTGATCTGCGCTTCCGTGAACCCCGCCCTGACAAGGCCGTCCACCGCGCTCGCCGCGCTCTCCAGATTGCTGAAAATCCCCAGGAGTTCCATTTTCCTACTCCTTTCCCGCGAGCGACGGCAGGCGGGTCCGCCCGAGAGGGACGAGTTTCCGTTGGGACTCGTGCTCCCGTACGTCGGTCACCGCCACCATCGGGAAGGTCTTGGCAAAGAGGGTATACATCAGGGCGAACCCGGCGAAGGCGCCGGCGGTGACGGAGAGCTCCACCCAGGAGGGGCGGTAGGTCCCCCAGACGAACGGCATGTTCTTGTGGGAAAGCGACGGTACGATGATCAGGAAGCGCTCGATGAACATGCCGACGTTGATCAGCACCGCGATCGCAAGCATGACCGGAATGGAGCGGCGCAGCCGCCTGAAGCAGAGCGCCATGATCGGCAGGATGGCGTTGCCGAAGAGCATCAGGAGGAGGATGAAGGTGTACGTGTGTGACATGAAGCCGAATACCTCCCATTCGATCGGCTCGTGGGCGTACCAGGTGGTCTGTACCTCGACGAAGTAGGCGTAGGACCAGAGGAGCGCGATCACCAGCTGAAGCTTCCCCATGTTGTCGAAGTGGAGCGGGGTCAGGTACTCTTCCAGGTGGAAGGCCTTCCGGATGATGATCATCAGGGTGATGACGGCGGCTATCCCGGAATGGATGGCGCCGATGACGAAGTAGGGGGGGAAGATGGTGCTGTGCCAGCCGGGGACCACGGTGACGGCGAAGTCCCAGGCGACGATGGAGTGGACCGAGACGGCCACCGGGATGATCAGGGCCGCCATCAGGGTGGAGGCCCTCTGGAAGATCACCCACTCCCTGGCCGTTCCCCGCCACCCCATGGCGAGCACCGTGTAGAGCGTGAGGCGCCAGCCTCTGGCGCGGTCCCTGGCCACGGCGAGGTCGGGGAGCATCCCCAGGTAGAGGAAAAGGCTGCTCCCGATGATGTAGGTGAGGATCGCCGTCGCGTCCCAGAGGAGCGCCGAACGGAAGTTGGGCCAGAGTCCTCGCTGGTTGGGATAGGGGATGAGATAGAAGAAGACCCAGTTGCGTCCCAGGTGGATGAGCGGGAAGAGACCCCCCACGGCCACGCAGAAGACGGTCATCGTCTCCGCGGCGCGCAGGATCGGCCGGCGCCAGTTCGCCTGCGAGAGGCGCAGGATGGCAGAGACCATCGTGCCCGAGTGGGAGAGGCCGATCCAGAAGACGAAGTTGACGATGTAGACTCCCCACATGACCGGCCGGTCGAGGCCCGTTACGCTCATGCCGGTGTACACCTGGTAGGAGAATGCCGCCATGCCCCACGCCACCACCGCGCCGAGGAAAAGCGCGAGCCCGTACCACTTCCAGGTCGGGGTGCGGAGCGAGGAGAGCATCTCGTCGTTCAGCTGCGTGGCACTCTTGGTGACGGGGTGCGCAGGTTCAGACATGCTCGCGACCTCCTCCCTTGAGGTAGTAGACCGATGGGTGGGTGCCGAGGTGCTCCAGAAGCCGGAAGCGCCGAGGGCTGCGGGCAAGGCGTGCCACGCGGCTCGCAGGGTCGGCGAGGTTCCCGAACACAAGGGCCTCGGCGGGGCAGGTCTGGGCACAAGCGGGCTGCACTTCGCCGTCGCGGATCTGCCGCCCCTCGGCCCCGGCGTCCTCCCGGGCCCGGCGGATCCGCTGGATGCAGAAGGTGCACTTTTCCATCACTCCGCGGGGGCGGACGGTGATGTCGGGGGAGAGCTGGTTGTCGAGGGGCTTCGGCCACTCGTGGCCGTAGAAATTGAAGACCCTGACCGCATAGGGGCAGTTGTTCCCGCAGTAGCGGGTGCCGACGCAGCGGTTGTAGACCTGGCCGTTCAGCCCCTCGGGGTTGTGGTAGCTTGCGTAGACCGGGCAGACCGGCTCACAGGGGGCATCGTGGCAATGCTGACAGAGCACGGGGAGGAAGCGGGCCCGCACGTTCGGGTACTCACCCACCCAGAAGCGCTCGATGCGGAGCCAGTGCATGTCGCGACCCTCGGCTATTTCCTTCTTCCCGCAGATCGCCACGTTGTTCTCCGCCTGGCAGGCAACCACGCAGGCGCCGCAGCCGGTACAGCGATCGAGGTCGACCACCATGCCCCATCTATACGGACTCGTCAGTTTTTCCATGATCGTCCCTAGCGGGTGCGGTCTTCCGACCATCTCGCCGCCGTGTCCTCGAAGTCCCGCTTCAACGTAGCGACGCTACGCTTCAGCGAAACTTCTGCGGGCCGGCGACGATCTGGTCGAAAACTCGCACCCGGATGGCTAAACCTTCAGGAATCGTTCCTGCGAACGTTCGTCATATCTCGATCAGCTCGCTCCGGTAGCTCCCCTGCGGATTCCCGGCCGTTACCAGCTCTCCTTTTTCCGAAATCCGCGTCACCCGCACCCGCGTGGCGTTCCAGACCGGTTGGGACTCAGCGCCGTCGATCTTTGCCGCCACCAAAGCGAGCGGGTTCGCGCCCCGCCCCTTCGCGTAGCGACCGCCCCCGCGATGCCCCTGCCCGAGGGGAATTGCCACCACATCGGGGCGGATGCCGGGGTAGATCACCGCCGGGAGCCGCAGCGATCCGAGAGGAGAGACGACCTCCACCAGGTCGCCGAAACCGATTCCCAGCTCGGTGGCGGTTTTCGGGTTGATCTCCACCCAGCTTCCCCAGACGACGGTGGTCACCGGGTCGGGGAGCTGCTGCAGCCAGGGGAGCGGCGCGCCGCGTCCGTCGTAGAAGGCGGTGGAGGGGTACACCTGGAGATGGAGCGGAAACCCCTTTTCATCCCCCGCAAACTTGGGCTCTCCCGGCTTGGGGAGCGACGTGCCGCCAGACCAGCGGTACCCCCGCTCTCCCTTGGGTGTCTCAAATAGACCCCCCTGCCGGAGCAGCTCGACCCATACCGCCTCGAAATCCATTCCCTTCGCAAGGCCGATCTGCTTCTTCATCTCATCCTTGAGCATCTCCGGGTACGACCGGTATGGAAACGCCTCAGCCATCTTCCCCCCCAGCTCGTGTGCCGTTGCCATCAGCACTTCGGGGAACGGGCGGGTGTCGAGGAGCGGTGTCACTACCGGCTGCATCAGCCCGGTCACGGACTCCCGTGGGCCGGCCAGCGGCACCACGTCCCCCCAGCTCTCCAGTGCGGTGTGGTCCGGGAGGATCAGGTCCGCTTCCAGGGCCGTGTCATCCATGAGCGATGAGAAGCTCACGACGAATGGCACCTTGGCCAGCGCCTCCTGAAAGCCGGTGGCCGGGGGAATGGTATGGACCGGGTCTCCCTGGACAAGGGCCACCTGGATGCGGCCGTCGCGCATCCTTTCGACGAGGGGGGAGAGCTCGGTGAAGGCTTTTTTAGGGGGTACCGACAGGAGGTCTCCGGCCGGGTAGACGCCACCGGGGCGGTTGAGGCTTCCGACAAGGACGTTCAAGAGCTGCACGGCGCTCACCGCCTCCTGGCCGTTCGTCTGGAAGGCGACCGACTCCCCGGCCATGGCGAGCGCCGGATGGGTTGTGGCGAATTCCCGGGCCACCTCGGCAATTGTCTCCTGTGCCAGACCTGTCAGCGCCGCCACCCGGGGAAGGTCGTAGTCGTCAAGCTGAGCCAGCAGCTTGCCCGCGGTAAGCCCGTTCGCCTTCAGGGCGCCCGCGTCGTACAGGGACTCGGCAAGAATCAGGCGCGCCATGCCGAGGGCGAGCTTCCCCTCGCTTCCCGTCCGGGCCGGCATCCAGCGGTCGGCCGAGGCGCCGGTCAGCGACATGCGCGCTCCTACATAGGTGAAATGGCCACGGACCGTGTCCCGCCCTTGGCGCATCCGGCCGAAGGCAAAGCCATACTGGACCGGCGACAGGTGGTGCTCCACGAAGTCGGCGCCGAAGCTCAAGAGATAGCGTGCTTCGGCGATGTCGTACCAGGGGAGGATCGGTTGGCCGAAGCTTCGCTGCAAAGCGACGCGGAGCCAGTCGGGGGCGAGGAGGTCGAAGGCGAGGTGATGGGGGGAGCCGAAGGAGTCCATGAAAGCGGTTACGAGCTCCGCCAGGGTGCCCGACAGCAGCGGCGTCATGAAGGCAAGAAGGTCGGACTGTTTTTCACGCTGCAGGGGCGCAAGGTGGCCGACGAGCAGGTTCAACGCCTCTGTCCAGGAAATGGGGGTGAACTGCCCCGACCCGCGGGTGCCGCTCCGCTTGAGTGGCTGCTGAACACGGTCGGGATGGTAGAGCTCCTGCAGGATGGCCTGCCCCCGGGCACAGAGCTTTCCCCGGTTGACCGGGTGGGAGGGGTTCCCCTCGACTTTCTTTGCCCGCCCCTCGGACACGCGGACGAGTATGCCGCAGCCGGCAGGGCAGAAGCGGCAGGAGCTTGCATAATACTCGGCTCTGCCGGGAGTCACCCCCTCGTCGGGCGGGACCAGGTAGGGGATGAGCTTCTCGTTTGCCGACTGACACCCGGCGAGCCAGGCGGAGGCTGCCGTCATCGTGCCGAGCTGTAGGAAGGTCCTCCGTTTCATGCGGGCTCCGTCAGTCTGTTCAAATATGACAGGTCCAGCAGTCAATGCTGGCTTTAAGCTGTCGATGGCAGTCCAGGCACCACCCCATTTTCACGCTGACCGAGCGGACGATCCGGTCCATGGCGGCCACTTCGCCGTGGCAGGCGGCGCAGGGAAGATTGGCACGGATATGCATCATGTGCGGGAAATAGACGAAGTCGGGAACGCCGTAGACCCTGACCCAGGGGATCGGCTCCCGCCTGTCCCAGTATCCCATCAGCTTCCTGATTTCCGGTGCGTTCGGGGAGATGAACTGATGGCAGGCCCGACAGTCCGCAACTGCCGGGATGCCGGCGATGGGCGACTTCGGGGCGGAGCGGTGACAGAAGAGGCACGGGATGGCGTTTGTGCCCGCGTGCAGCTTGTGGCTGAAGGCGATCGGCTGGACCGGCGAGCGGTCCAGCCGATCGAGCGGCAGAACATACAACAGTGCCAGGCAGGCGACAACTGCGCCCGCAGCGACGACCAGCCCGGCGATAATCCACGATACCTTCATGCTGTTCACCAGGAGAAACTGGGGAATGGCGGTCAGGATGAAGCCCGTGCCGCTCCGATTAATGATAGCAGGCATTTCCCGGCTGTCAAAACCGGGCAGAAGGCGCGTGTGCCGGGTCGCGCCGTCAGTAAGCAGTTATCTCAAAGTCACGTGAAGAATAAAAATATTCTGCTCAGCAAAAAAATAGTTGCAATTCTCTAGAGGGTGTGATAAAAGAAATTCATACTGGAAAAAGGTTCTCCGAAAGGGCAAAACCAGAGTGATCTGGTGACGCAAAGCCACGGGTCCTGAATAAAAGGATAGCCGGGTTGCCGAAGAGATGAGATACGCGTCTTGGCACCCGGTAGATCACCGACACAAGGAGCACTCTCATCCTCGGAAGATGAGCGTGCTCCTTTTTTATTGCATGCGCGGTAAATTTTACAAAAAAAAATTTGCGAAAACCAAAAAAAATAGTTGCAATTCTTTGGAACGTTTGATAAACAAATATTCACACTGAAAAAAGGTTCTCCGAACGGGCAAAACCAGAGTAATCTGGTGACGCAAAGCCACGGGTCCTGAAAAGGATAGCCGGGTTGCCGAAGAGATGAGATACGCATCCTGGCACCCGGTAGATACCGACACAAGGAGCACTCTCATCCTCGGACGATGAGAGTGCTCCTTTTTTTATTTAATGTGCAGTAAGTGAACCATAACCCCGCGGCTGGAGGGCGCCATGGAGAATATCCTACGAAAATCGGGC
>DATJLB010000217.1:0-2050 GCA_035490915.1 Geobacteraceae bacterium | reverse complement strand
GCTATTCTCTCGGCGGTCATCTTCAACGCGGTCATCATCCCGCTGCTGGTGCCGCTGGCGCTCAAGGGGACGAAGTTCAAGCCGATGCCGGCGGAGAAGCTCCTGATCCACAACCTCCTCGTCTACGGGGTGGGGGGGATGTTCGCGCCGTTTGTGGGGATCAAGGCGATCGATATGGCGGTGGCACTGTTTGTATAGGGGCTTGCGGCTTTCACGCCACCTCGCCGCCGTCCTCGTCGCTTCCTTGTGCGGCGTAGCGCTGCTACGTCTCCGCGGTCGCTCCTGCGGGTGCGACGATCTGGCGCAAAATCCGCAGCCCTGAAGTATTTGAGAAAATATAAGGAGAGAAACCCATGAAAGAACTGAAACCCGCAATCCTCTTCTTCGTCATCTTCACCGTCATCTGCGGCGGCATCTACCCGGCGGTGGTGACCGGCGTTGCAATGGTCGCCTTTCCGGCGAAGGCCAAGGGGAGCTTCCTCATCGACACAAGCGGGAAGGAGGTCGGCTCCAGCCTCATCGGCCAGCCCTTCTCGAGCCCTCGATACTTCTGGCCCCGCCCCTCCGCCGCCACCGATTTCGCCTACAACGCGATGGGCTCCGGCGGCTCCAATTCAGGACCCACCAATCCCGATTACCTGAAAACCGTGGGGGACCGGGTGAAGGCGCTCCGCGACGCGGGCATTACCGGTGACGTTCCGGCCGACCTGGTCCAGGCCTCGGCGAGCGGCCTCGACCCGCACATCTCGCCGGAAGCGGCGCGGGTGGAGATTGCCCGGGTCGCCAAGGCGCGCGGCATGAGCCCGGAAGAGCTGGACAAGCTCGTCGCCGCCGCGACCTCCGGGCGTCAGCTCGGTTTCCTGGGAGAACCGCGGGTGAACGTGCTGGAGCTGAACCTGGCGCTGGACGGGGTGAAATAAAAGGCGATCCATGGCACATAACGGAGACGACAGACGTCCCTCCCCGGAGGCGCTCCTCAAGCTGGCGCAGGCGGAAGAGGCCCAGAATGGGCAGGGAAAGCTGAAGATCTTCCTCGGCTACGCGCCGGGGGTCGGGAAGACCTACGCCATGCTGGAGGCGGCGTGGCAGCGGAAGCTGGACGAGCGGGACGTGGTGGCGGCCTACGTGGAGTCCCACGGCCGGTTCGAGACCGATTCGCTCCTGGCGGGGCTGGAGATCATTCCCAAGGGGCAGATCGAGTACATGGGGGTCGTGCTTCCGGAGATGGACATCGACGCGGTGCTGGCGCGCAGGCCCCAGATCGCCCTGGTGGACGAGCTTGCCCACACCAACGCCCCCGGCTCCCGGCACGAGAAGCGCTGGCAGGACGTGGAGGAGCTCCTGGCCTTCGGGATCGACGTCTACACCACGGTCAACATCCAGCACTTCGAGATCCTGAACGACGTCGTCGCCCAGATCACCGGCGTGAAGGTGCGGGAGACCGTCCCCGACCGCCTTCTGGACGAGGCGGCCGAGATCCGGCTGGTGGACATCCCGCCGGACGAGCTCCTGCAACGCCTCCGGGAAGGGAAGGTCTACATCCCGGAGCAGGCTTCCCGGGCGATGGAGAAATTCTTCAAGCCGGGGAACCTGATCGCCCTGCGGGAGCTGTCGATGCGCCGAGCCGCTGCCCGGGTGGACGAGGAGATGCGGGCCTACATGGAAACCCGCTCCATCGCCGGGCCGTGGCCCGCTGCGGAAAGCCTCCTCGTCTGCGTGAGCGGCAGCCCGTACAGCGAGAAGCTGATCCGTACGACGCGCCGGCTGGCGGACGAGTTGAAGGCCCACTGGCACACGGTCTACGTCGAGACCCCCGGCGGCGGGAGGCACCTGCGGGAAAACCGGGAGCGGGTCTGGCGCGACCTCAGGTTGGCGGAGACCCTCGGTGCGCACATCGGGACCATGACCGCCACCTCGGTGGCGCACGTCCTGATCGACTACGCGGTGAAGAACAACGTCACCAAGATCGTGGTCGGCAAGCCGTCCCGGCCGCGCTGGCAGGAGTTCCTCCGCACCCCCTTGGTGGACCAGATCATCCGCCTGAGCGGTG
>DATJLB010000216.1:0-2639 GCA_035490915.1 Geobacteraceae bacterium | reverse complement strand
GAACTCTGTGTCTTCCGGGTTCCAGGTCGTCAAGAGCCGCGATGCTCCCTGTTCCTTCTCTACCGCCATTTCTGTCATGGCATCCACGTTCCCTGATTCCACCATCGGTCACCTCCTTGATGAATGGTTGTCTTATTTCTTCACGCGGTCCGGGCCAGCCTGCCAGCGGTACTGCAGGGGCGGGTCGCCGAGGAAGGTAAACGGCTGGTAGAGCAGGTGGGCCAGCTTGGTAAACGGCAGAACCGCCACGATCAGGAACGCCCCCGCCGCATGGAGCTTGAAAACCGGCGGGAAGTCGGCGAGGTAGCCGACCTGCGGGTTGAAGGCGAGGAGCGACCAGACGTAGGGGACTGCCGTATGAAGGTACCACTGCGAACCCCAGCGCATGAAGATGGCGATGTAGACGCCGGTGCCGGCCTGAAGCGCCAGGAGGAAGAGAAGGAGATAGTCGCTCGTGACGGTCACCCTCTTGAGCATGGCGGAGTTGATCCGGCGCAGCAGGAGCGCCAGGCAGCCGAAGAGGGCGAACACGCCGAGCGCCAGGCCGATGCTCTCCAGGGTGAGGAGCGTCTGCTGGTTGCCGAGAAAGGCCTTTATCGGGCCGGGGGCGATGATGCCGAGCAGATGCGCCGCCAACACCGGGATGATGCCGTAGTGCCACGGATTGATCCCCCAGAAGAGGACCTTCCGCTCCAGGAACTGGGTGGAGTAAGCCGACCAGGTAAGGCGGCTGGAGACGTAGCGGTACGGCGTCACGAAGACGAGGAGCGCGAGGGCTGTGTATGGGAGAACGATGAAGATGAAGTTGTTCAGCATGATGCCACCTCCTTGTGCGCATCCGGTCGCCCGGTGCAGTCTGCGGTGCAGACGAGCCGGGCCGCCTCCGCGACCTGCCGCCACGGGGAATCCTGCCGTTCGGCAAAAGCGGCGCACAACCGATCGATCCCCGGCAGGGCCTTTTCGGTGATGAATGCCTGCCGGACGGTGGCACTCTCCTTCCGCGCCAGGTGCGCGAGAAATGCGAGCACGACGGAAAGGTGGTCGGGAAGCTCGTTGCCGGGGGGGATGAAACCGTGCCGGCCATACTCCTGCTTCAGTCCGATCATGTACCCCCCCTTCTTCTGGTTGTCGCCGAAGAGGTGATGTCCCAGGTAGGGGGCGGTCGCCGGATTGAAGTCGAAGAGCGCCACGTACTCCTCCTGCATCCTGGCAAGCGGCGCGTCCATGGCGAAGGAGGCGAGGGAACAGTCGAGGCCGTGTTCGTCGAGAAAAGAGCTGACGGCATCACGGGCCGTCCGCAGTTCCGTCGCGTCCTGCGGGTAATCGAACATCCGGGCAATCCCGGCGTAGGCGTCGGCAACGCTCATTTTCCCCTCCCGGTTTTCCTGAGGATGCCGAAGCCGGCCTCCCCCTTGCGACGGTGCGCATCCAGCTCCTCCCGCTGCTGCGGCGGGATGACGTTCCGTTCGTTGTAGCCGCCGATGGTGAAGAGACGGTAGAGACGGTCGGCCCCTCCCTCGTCGAGACCCGCCTCGCGCAGAGCCTCGTTGGCCGCAGGGCCGCCGAGGTTTCGGCTCCGCATGAAGGACCGGAGCGCGATCAGCTTCTTCATGACATCCTCGACGATTTCCCGGTTGCCGCCTGCAAGGAGGCTCGCCAGAAAGCCAATGGGTGCCCGGAGCTTTTCCAGCGCTGGGATCGTGCCGTGTTCCGCCACCGCGTGGAGATCGCCGATGGTGGCAAGGACGGGGGAGAGGGCCGGGATGTAGTACGCCATCGGCATGGTGCGGAATTCGGGATGGAGCGGGAGCGCCACGCCGAACTCCTTCACGAGGGCGTAGACCGGCGATTTCTCCGCCGCCTCCAGCCACTGGTCGGAGACGCCGTTATTCCGGGCACCCTCCCTTACCTGTGGATCTCGCGGATCGAGGATCACCTCGCGGTGCGCCGCCACCAGTTGGTCATCGGGCTTGAGGAGCGCCTCCTCGACCCGGTCGGCGTCGTAGAGGAGGACCCCGACGTGGCGGATCCGGCCGACGCAGCTGTGGGCGCAGGCATTGCACTGACCGGTCTCGGTGCGGGGGAAGCAGAAGATGCACTTTTCCGCTTTGCCGCTCTCCCAGTTGAAATAGACCTTCTTGTAGGGGCAGGCGCTCGTGCAGAAGCGCCACCCCTTGCAAACGTTCTGGTCGACGAGCACGACGCCGTCCTCCCCCCGCTTGTAGAGGGCGCGAGACGGACAGGAGGCGACGCAGGCGGGATTCAGGCAGTGGTTGCAGATGCGGGGGAGGTAGTGCATGAACATCCGGCCGTAGTCCTCGACGATCTTCCGCTCTTCGAGGTTCACGTCCGCCGCCGCGTAGAGCTGGGAGCCTGACAGGTCGTCGTCCCAGTTGGGACCCCCCTTAATTTCCTCGATCCGCTTCCCCGAAACCTGGGAGAACGCCTCGGCCACCGGCTGGTCGCTCCCCGGCGGGGCCTTGTAGAGGTTGCTGTAATCGAAGTCGAACGGCTCGTAGTAGTCCTCGAGCTTCGGCATGTTGGGCTGGAAGAACATGTTGAAGAGCGTCGGCCCCTTACCCATGGCCCTGAGCTTCAGCTTGCGGCCGTCTGCGATCCACCCACCCTTGAAAACCCGC
>DATJLB010000215.1:0-5600 GCA_035490915.1 Geobacteraceae bacterium | reverse complement strand
CTTACAGCGAACGTGGGCACCCCCGGCCAGGTGGTCCTCAACCTGAACGGCATCGCCCCCATCAGACTGAACGACGGCGGCTTCTCGGGCGGCGAGTGCGCCACGCTCACGTTCAGCATCGCGACCGGCAACTTACCTACGGCCAGTGACTTTGGCATCGACCCCGGCACAATCATACTCGACGACCTCGGCGCGCCGCTTTTCGGCGTAACCGTCAGCATCATGAGCGTCACGGTCCAGTAACCTGAGGAGTGCATCGGGTGGGAGGCGGGGTTACCCCGCCAACAGAAAGGGGGGTCGGCAAAAAGCCGACCCCCCTTTCTGTTGGCTGAACACGTTGGGCTCCTAGCGCGCCTTCACCGCCCCGTCGATGAACTCCGCGACGTCCCGCTTCAACTGGGGAAGGACTGAACCGTCCAGGTACATCATGTGCCCTGCCCGGTAGCGGCGAGTGGTGATATTCCCCTTCAGGGCCGGGGTGAGCCCCAGATGGGACAGGGTATAGGCCGCGGCGAAGTGCGGCGTCGCCAGGTCAAACTGGCCGGACGCGACGAACAGCTTCATGTAGGGGTTCTTGGCGAAGGTGTTCCGGAGGTTCTCTCCGGTGTCGGCATAGCTGTTTTTCGTCTCCCAGTCCCAGTGGCCGGTCCCTCCTCCGAGGATAAAATACTCTATATCCGAGCGGAAGCCGAGTTCCCCGCGGACGTAGTCGTTGAACATGGCGGTGTACGGCGGCCGGATCGTCGCAACTGTCGGGTCGAAGCCGGCATGAGCCGCCGGATCGACGTTTGCGGCGGTGAAGCGGCTGTCCATGAAGCCGGTCACTTCCCTCCTCTCCCGGAGGAGTTCCCTGGCAAAGCTCCCATTGTCGATGCGCAGGTTGCGATTGTCGATAAATGCCTTATCCAGACCGGTAAACGACGCCAGCCTTTCAACGACTGCCTGCCGCTCCTCGCGAGAAAGGCGATCCCCCTTGCCGAGGGCCGTCGCATAGTCCGTTTCAGCCCACTTTTCCGCTGCAGCCAGGGTCGCGTCCAGGTCTGCCTGAAGCTGAGGGGCCAGCTTCCGGTGATACCAGGCGGTCGCGGTGTAGCTTGGGAGAAACAACTCGAAGGGAAGATCGTTCCCCGGCCCGAACGTGATGGTCTGAAGGTTCAGAACGGTGGAAATCATGACGATCCCGTTCAGGGCGACACCATGCTCCACCAGGTATTCAGACAGGCCGGCGGCCCGGAACGTTCCGTAGCTTTCACCGACGAGGAACAGCGGTGAGTCCCAGCGCCCGGATCGAGTCAAATAGAGCCTGATGAATCTCCCCAGCGATTCGATATCACCCTGCACCGTGGTAAATTTCTTGGTCAGGTCCGGTTTGGCTGCCCGGCTGTAGCCGGTACCGACCGGATCGATAAACACGAGGTCGGCCTGGTCCAGCCAGGTGAACTCGTTGTCTACCAGCCGGTACGGCGGCGGAGGCATCTTTCCCTCGGCAAGCATCAGAACCCGCCGCGGACCGACGGCTCCAAGGTGGAGCCAGACGGAGGACGATCCCGGCCCGCCGTTAAAAAGGAACAGGAGAGGCCGGCGACTCCCGGCAGGAGGATTGTCGGCCGTATAGGCAATGTAGAAGATGGCGGCCTCGTTATCACCGGCGTCATTCGTTATCGGCAGCTGGCCCACTGTTGCCGTGTAGGGTAGTGACTTCCCCCCCACGACGACCTTGTGCCGCGTGACTGCCGGCTCCACAGGAGCCGTGAGGCTTTTTTCCTTCGCCGCCGGTTGCTCTCCGCTCCTTGCCTCATCTGAGACAACAGCGCCTTGTGCCGCAGGCAACGGCGAAGATTGGGGAGATCCACCCAGCAGTGCCGCTGCAAGCAGAATGAACGGGAATACCATTGCCACCTCCGACATCAGATTTTTATCAGTTTAACCCGCTTTTCGCCTGTTTTCCAGTTCTATCAACCATGACGGTTGCAACATTGGTAATTGATATTTCGTGAAAAGTAAGGATAATGAATTCAGCCGACACCCGCAAAAGCAGCCGACTGCGCGTCTTTTACTGCAGACGCCAGAGGCCCGCACAGAGGTTAACCATGGAACAGAACCACTCAGTGAGAAAAATCGCTTCCATCCGCCCCCTGGCCCGATTCGCCAGGATTTCCGTGCGCGATCTCCTGGTAACCGTCGCACCCCTGATCTTAATCACCGTGATAGTGATCGGGGTGGCTTACTGGTTCGTGCGTCCCGCGCCACCCAACACCATAACGATCACCAGCGGCCCAAACGGCAGCATCTTCCAGCTCAATGCCGAGAAGTACCGCAAGATACTGGCTCGCAACGGCGTGAAACTTCAGATTCTTCCGTCTGAAGGGTCGCTGGATAACATCAAAAGACTGGCCAACCCTGCCTATCACGTTGATGTGGGTTTTGTGCAGGGGGGAATGGCCGCCGGCATGAAGGTCGACAATCTGGTTTCGCTCGGGAGCGTGTTCCATGAACCGCTTGCGCTCTTCTATCGCAGTGCAGCTCCCGTGAAATGGCTATCCGAGCTGGGGGGAAAGCGGCTCGCACTAGGACGGGAGGGAAGCGGGGCCCATGCCCTCGCTCTGGTCCTGCTCAAGTCCAATGGCATCGAACCGGGCGGTACGACGTCCCTTCTGGATCTGGGGGGAGAAGAGGCTGCCGACGCCCTGATCGAAGGTAAAATCGATGCCGCCTTCCTGATGGGGGATTCCGCGACGCCGCCGATCATGCGGAAGCTCCTCTGGACGCCCGGGGTACGGCTGTTCAACTTCGCCCAGGCGGACGCCTATGTCCGCCGCTTTCCCTACCTTGCCAAGCTAGACCTGCCGATGGGAGCATTCGATTTCGGCAAGAACGTCCCCTCCGAGGACATCCATCTGATCGGCCCGACCGTCGAGCTCGTCGCACGCGAAAACCTGCATCCCGCGCTGTCCGACCTGTTGATCGAAACTGCACGGGAAGTGCACAGCAAAGCCACCCTCCTGCAACACGCGGGAGAGTTTCCCTCACCGCTGGCTCACGAACTTCGCATAAGCGGCGACGCGCAGCGCTACTACACCTCGGGCAAAAGCTTCCTCTATCGCGCGCTCCCTTTTTGGGTGGCGAGCCTGATTGACCGTCTCCTGGTGGTCGTCGTGCCGATCTTTGTGGTACTGATCCCGGGACTAAAGCTGGTGCCTGCGCTTTACAGCTGGCGCATCAAGTCGCGCATTTACCGATGGTACGGTTTACTAATTGCGCTCGAACGGAGCCTCCTCCTCCACCCCCCGATCGAGGAGCGGGAAGGCCTGATCAAGCGGATCGACGACATCGAGGCCGAGGTCAACAAGATGAAAATGCCGCTCGCCTATGCCGAGCAGCTCTACGTGCTCCGCGACCACATAAACTTCGTGCGCGCCCGGTACGCGAATACCCAGGAAGGTGCTTGAGCCGCCGCCGACATCTCGACGGGAACGTCACGCAATGTGGTGCGATTGACCTCCCAGTGTCGTTGGCAGATCAAGCTGACGCGTTCGTCAGCAAAAAAAGAAAAAGGGACCATTGTCTGCCATTCTGTTAATGCGAATGGAGAACAACGGCCCCTCATGTTCAGGAAATCTCCGGGGAGAGCCTATTTCTTCCCCTTGGCCGCGGGCTTTTTTGTTGCTGCAGCTTTCTTCGGTGCAGCGGCCTTGGGAGCAGCGGCTTTTTTCGGTGCGGCAGCCTTGGGAGCAGCAGCTTTCTTCGGTGCGGCGGCCTTGGGAGCAACTGCTTTCTTCGGTGCGGCAGCCTTGGGAGCAACTGCTTTCTTCGGAGCAGCAGCCTTGGTTGCAACTGCTTTCTTCGGAGCAGCCTTCTTGGCAGCGGAGGCGGCGGGCTTGGCAGCAACGGACTTCGTCGTGGCGGCTTTCTTTGGAGCTGCTGCGGCTTTCGAACCTGTTACCTTCGGCTTGGGCATGAGTCTGGTCTCCTTAAAAGTATAATAGTAAAGCAGTTACGCTCTTATTATACTTTTTTGTAGCTTCTGTCAAATAGGAAGGAGACTTTTGAGAGCTTTTGGTGCATATTTTCTGCGATACGGAGATGCCGAACCTGAAAAGCGCCGCCGACGGCTTTGAAAAGAACTTCGACTAGTGCCCAACGAGGAAGAGGGACCGGAGAAGGATTGCGGAAACGACGAAGGGCCTTGAAGACAGCTTCAAGGCCCTTTCAAATGCCGACTGCAGGAAAGGCTGTTCCGAGCGAACAGAGGCGCGGCAGCCCCACGCCTCTATAAGAAGTTGATCTTTTCCGTGGCCGCGGTGATGACGAAGACCCTGTCGTTGTTGCAGTCAGGGTCGCACGGGAAGACGAAGAAGCCCGGTCTGTTCGTCGAGAACCCCTGGGTGTAGCCGTCCTGCGTTTCACCGTCCTTGAACTGCACCCTGATCTTCTTGCCGAAGCCGACTCTCTCCAGATCGGTTCGCTCCTGGTGTTCGGCCTTTCCTTCGAAGCTCTTGACGAAATACACCGCCTTGACGCTGGCCAGGTGGATCTCGATGGGCTCTCTCCCCTCTCTTTCCGTCAGGTGAAAGACATCTTTGTTGGGGAAAAAATCTTCCGTCGTCCCCTTCTGGACCTTTCCATCGACGAAATGAAGCACCACCTTGTTGACCATGCGTAACACCTCTCCGGAAATTGATCGGCAGGCCACCTCCGGGCGTTGCAGACACGGACAGAGTAAGCAAAACATACCACAGCTTGCGCTAAAAATTAACAGAAAACAAAATGGACAGCCCAAGCACATCTTTTTGTAACAGTTGTTGACTATTTCGATTTGTTTAGTATATAGTATGCGTATATTTTGTTTATCAAATATATTAAACAATTCCAAGACTATTGATAACGGCAGGGCAAGTAAAAAAGGGAGAATTCGTGAGCATTTCCGTCATTTCACCTGTTGAGTTAGCGGAGTATTTCGAGAGCGGCAAAAAGATAGATCTCATCGACGTCTGTACCCCTGCGGAATACCGGGGGATGCATGTCGAGTCCGCCTGTAATATACCTCTGGAAACCCTCGATCCGGCGTCCGTCATGCAGGCGCGGAACCGGCCGACGGAAGAACCGCTGTATGTCATCTGCCGCACCGGCAACCGGGGAAAGCAGGCCAGTGAGAAGTTCCTCAGCGCAGGGTTCGCCAACGTGGTAAACGTGGAGGGTGGAATCAAGGCCTGCGTAGAAGCGGGTCTGCCGGTCGTCCAAGGGAAGAAGGTGCTTTCACTGGATCGCCAGGTACGGATAACGGTCGGGTCGATCGTGGTCCTCGGAATCGCATTGGGATGGCTGGTCCATCCAGCATTTTTCGGGCTTTCCGCCTTCATGGGAGCCGGGCTGATCTACGCAGGTATCTCCGACACCTGCGCGCTGGCCTCCCTTTTGGCACGCATGCCCTGGAACCGGCTGAACTATCCTGCAAATGCGGAATGTCCCTGCATTACCTCAAGTTGAAGGGATCACGCCGACTCGGAGCCGATGGAGCCGGCTTGAGATGATTTGACGATCACCCGGAGCTTCTCCAACGCCTTGACCTCTATCTGTCGGATCCGTTCACGGGTAACGCC
>DATJLB010000214.1:0-4575 GCA_035490915.1 Geobacteraceae bacterium | reverse complement strand
CAGCTCATCCCCCAGCGCTGGAACAACCTTGTCGCCGAGACCGGCATTGCCGTTGCCGTTGCCGCTCTCTACGCCGCGGTCGTGTTCGCTTTCAGCCGGAAGTGGCTGGCGGCGAAGTCCATCCCCATCGCTCTCCTCTTCCTCTACCTGGCCGATACGGGTCGCGTGAACGAGAAGTTCCAGTTCCTCGTCGATGCGCCGCATCGGGTGGCGGGGGCGAAAACTCCGGTGATGGAGTTCCTCGCGGGCCACAGCTCTGACCAGTTCCGGGTCCTCCCGATGGACGGCACCGACCCGATGCAGTACGCAACCAGCCGGATTCCCGTGATGTTCACTTCCAATGCCGTGCAGCAGCAGCGGTGGCAGAATTTCCTCGATGCCTTTTCCTTCTCGTCCGCCATGCCCGACATGGTGAACGTGAAGTACCTCGTTTTCAACAGGGACCAGTATGCCAAGCAGAAGGCGCAGCTGGGAGCCAAATATCAGGAGGTATTCCAGTCGCCGGACGGGGCCCAGGTCGTTCTGGAGAACAGGGATGTTCTTCCCAAGGCATGGCTGGTGCCGGCGGCCGGCCAGGTCAACGACCCGCGGCAGGCCCTGGGCATCCTGCAAAACCCCGCGTTCGACCCGCGCAAGGCTGCCGTCGTAGAGTCGCCGCCGCCGTTTCCCATGGGAGATCCGAACACTTCCGCGGCGTTTCCTCCGGGAGGTGTTTCCGTTACCAGCTACGAAGGGGAGCGCATCGCCGTGACAGCGAGCGCTCCACAGAATGCGCTTCTGGTGTTGGGCGAAAAATACTACCGGGGATGGCGGGCTACGGTGGATGGGAAGCCGGCGGCGATTCTCCCGGTCGATCACATCCTGCGCGGGGTCTACCTCACGCCGGGGAAGCACAACGTGGAGTTCGTCTTCGATCCGCTCCCCTACAGGATCGGCAAATACCTGACCTTGGCGTCGTTTGCCTTCTTTGCCCTCATGCTCGGCCGGGAGGCATTCGTCAGGAGGAAGGCGATGTCAATCGCTGAGGATCGTGAGCCTCCCGTGGAGATGCCGGCGGCGAAGGCGGCTCAGGGTGCCAGGAGAAAGAAAAAGGCGCGGAAGTAAGGAGCGCAGATGCACGGTGGCGAAGAAACAACCGACGAGCTGCGCAGCTACGGCCTCCGCGTCATCCAGCCGCGGCACGGCTACCGCTTTTCTCTCGACCCCCTTCTTCTCTGCGCCTTTGCGGAACCTGCCGACGGGGGGAGAGTTGCGGACCTCGGCACCGGCTGCGGGATCATCCCGCTTCTCCTTGCGCGGATGGACGAGCAGTCGCAGGTCGTGGGGGTCGAGCAGCAGAAGGCGATGGCGGAGCTGGCAACCCGCAACGTTTGCCTTAACGGGCTCACCGACCGGATCACCATCCTCCACCGCGACGTGACCGAGCTGCGGGGGTGTTTCCACTCTTCCTCCTTCGATGCGGTGGTTGCCAACCCTCCGTACCGGCGGCGGGGGACCGGCAAGGTGAGCCCGAAGGAGGGGCGGGACAACGCCCGCCACGAGTCGACCGCCGGCCTCGCCGATTTTCTCGCGGTGGCGAAATACCTGGTGAAGCCCACGGGGCGGATTCGTTTCATCTACCATCCGTCGCGGCTCGGGGAGCTTTTTGCCGAGGCGGCTCTCTTGAAGCTTGCCCCCCTCCGGCTCCGCATGGTGCATGGTAACGGCGGGGCCGCTGCGAGGATGTTCCTGGTGGAGTTGGCCAAAGGGCGCCGAGGGGAGCTTGAGGTCCTTCCGCCGTTCTTCGTCTATGGTGAGGGGGGCGGCTACAGCGATGAAATGCGGAAGATTCTGGGAGAGACGGGCTGAAGGGAAGGGACGGCTCAGCCGGACGGTTTTTCGTTCGCGAGGTGCCGGGCGAGGAGGCGCGTCACGGCTTCGCGGAGCTCCGGGTCCGCTATTACCGATGATTGCGTGGCGATCAGCTCCTTTTCTCCGGCACCCAGCTGACGTTCCTGTTTGCGGCGGGGCTGAGGCGGAGGAGGGGACTTCTGCGGCGCGCCGGCCTTCAGGTAGATGTCGCACACCAGCTCCTGACCGAGCCGCTCGTTCAGCTTTTCCATCATCCCCTTCTTCAGGAACGTGAGCTGCTGCATCCAGGGGGAGCTCGTGACCGTGACGGTCAGGACCCCGTCACGGAAGCTCACGGGGCGCGCTTTGGCGGCGATCTGCGCCCCCACCGCGGCATCCCAGGCGAGCCATATCTTTCCCTCTTCGAGGCGCTTCTCCGCCGGCTTGCCGCGGAAGAGGGAATCCATCAGCTCGGAGAGCGGGGCGGGGCGCTTCATCCGCGCCCTCTTTTCAGCCATCATCTTCCCCCTTCCTGTTGAGCCGGCCGCCCGTCAACTGCCCGGCGACGGCCGCACCGAGGGTGAGGGGGATGAACATCCAGCTGAACCCCGCCTTGATCCGGAGGTAGATGATGAGCGGGATCGAGATGTGGATGTAGAAGTACCAGCCGAAGGTGAACTTCCGGTAGTTCTGCCGCAGGTAGCCGAGCGGCACGTTGACGGCAAACGCGAAGAGGATGAGTCCCAGCAGAAGAAGAACATGCATGGAGCAATAGTAGGGTGTCGCAATATTTTTGTCAATGAACAACCGGAGGAGAAGTGTAAATGGTGAACGACGGCGAGTACGTGGCGATATTCAACTCCATCCACCGAGTGATGAAGGCGGAGAAGGCCCTCAAGGGGCTCCGCCTCCCGATCCTCCTGATACCGGCGCCCAGGCCACTGGCGGCGGAGTGCGGACTTGCCATCCGTTACGCCGAGACCGACCGGGTGGCGGTTGAGGGGGCGCTGGCGGAGGCGGGCCTCACCCCCGAGGAGGTTTACGTCAAGCGGGGGACGGAGTACGCGAAGGTCAAGGGTTGAGCCCTTTCGCCTTGACAAAAGGCGGCGCTCACCGTATCTTATCCGTTTATTTTTGACGGCAACGAAGATCTTTCAGGAGCAGCAGATGAAACCTTTATTCTTGAATCCCCCCACCTTCGAGGACTTTGACGGTGGCGCCGGCGCGCGCTACCAGGCGGCCCGCGAGGTGACCTCCTTCTGGTATCCGGTCTGGCTCTGCTATCCGGCCGGGATGATCGAGGGGGCGAGGGTGGTGGACGCACCGGTGCAGCGCCTCTCGCTGGACGACTGCCTCCGGATCGCCCTGGATTACGATATGGTGGTGATGTACACCTCGACCCCGACCCTGAAGCTCGACATCGAGACCGCCCGCCGCATCAAGGCACAGAAGCCGGCCACTATTGCCGTGCTCGCCGGCCCCCACGTCACCATGCTCCCCGAGGAGACGCTGCGCCAGGCAAACGGGACGGTGGACATCGTCTGCCGCGGGGAATTCGACCATACCGCGGTGGAGATCGCCGCCGGCAAGGCGTGGGAGGAGATCGACGGGATCAGCTTCCTGAGGGACGGCAACGTGGTCCACACCCCCGACCGGCCGCTCCCCACCGACCTGGATGCCCTCCCGTTCACCAGCCAGGTCTACAAGCGGGACCTGCCGGTGGACGACTACATCATCCCCCACGTCAAGAACCCGTACGTCTCCATCTACACGAGCCGCGGCTGCCCCGCGAAGTGCATCTTCTGCCTCTGGCCCCACACCTACTCCGGCCGCCGGATCCGGACCCGGAGCGCCGACAACGTCTACCAGGAAGTGAAGTGGATCAAGGAGAACCTTCCCCAGGTGAAGGACATCATCTTCGACGACGACACCTTCAGCGCCAACCGCCGCCATGCCCGGGAGGTCGCGCAGCGGATCGCGCCGCTCAAGATGTCTTGGGTGATCAACGCCCGGGCCAACTGCGACTTCGAGACCCTGAAGATCATGCGGGACGCCGGGCTCCACCACGTGATCGTCGGCTACGAGAGCGGCAGCGACGAGATCCTTTCGAACATCAAGAAGGGGGTGACCCGCGAGAGGGCGATCCAATTCACCCGGGACTGCAAAAAGCTCGGGATCACCATCCATGGCGCCTTCATCGTCGGGCTTCCCGGCGAGACCCGCGAGACGCTGAAAAACACCATCGAGTACGCCAAGATGCTCGATCTCGATTCGATCCAGGTGTCGCTCCCCTCTCCCTACCCCGGCACCGAGTTCTACAAGCAGTGTGTGGCGAACGGCTGGCTGGCCTCCGACGCCTACATCGACGACACCGGCCACCAGATGTGCGTGGTGAGCTATCCGCACCTCTCCAACGAGGAGATCTTCAAGGCGGTGGAGGAGTTCTACAGCAAGTTCTACTTCCGCCCGAAGTACATCCTGCGGAGCATCGGCAGGATGATCGTGGACGGCGAAGAACGGCGAAAGCTGATCAAGGAAGGGAAGCAGTACTTCGACTACATGCGCAAAAGAAAGCAGGCGACGCGATGAAAAACGCCCATCTGCGGCGTTGCCTGCATCGCTCGTCGCTGCGGCGTACCTCCCGCCTCACTCCTTGGCGCCTTGCATCTGGACATTTTTGATCGCGTCGGGAAGTAGCTTATGAAAGAACTGATCATCAACGCCGACGACTTCGGCCTCTCCTCG
>DATJLB010000213.1:0-5405 GCA_035490915.1 Geobacteraceae bacterium | reverse complement strand
GGGAGACAGCAAGGAGCCGGAGCTCCACAAAGAGCCGCTTAAGTTCGAGAACGTACATCTTGCGGTAAGGAGTTATAAATAATGAGCGATCACAAGACCATGACATTGACCCTTATTGTCTGGCGGCAGAAGGGACCGGACGCCCCCGGGAAGTTCGAGACCTACACCGCCAAAGGAATAACCGAACACCACTCCTTCCTCGAGATGCTCGACGTGGTCAACGAAGACCTCATCAAATCCGGGAAGGAACCGATCGTCTTCGATCACGACTGCCGCGAGGGGATCTGCGGCATGTGCTCACAGGTCGTCAACGGCGTGCCCCACGGCGGCCAGGAGCGGACTACGGTCTGCCAGCTCCACATGCGGAAGTTCAAGGACGGCGACACCATCTATGTCGAGCCGTGGCGCGCCAAGGCCTTCCCGATCCACAAGGACCTGGTGGTCGACCGCTCCGCCTATGACACCATCATCCAGGCGGGTGGCTACACCTCCTGCCACACCGGCGGGGTGCCCGACGGCAATGCCCTGCTGATCCCCAAACCGGATGCCGACTACGCCATGGATGCTGCCGAGTGCATCGGCTGCGGCGCCTGCGCCGCTGCCTGCCCGAACAGCTCGGCCATGCTCTTCACCAGCGCCAAGGTGGCCCAGCTGGCTGCGCTTCCCCAAGGGAAACCGGAGGCGGCCGAGCGCGTGAAGAACATGCTCAATGCGATGCAGGAGTGCGGTTTCGGCAACTGTTCCAACCACTACGAGTGCCAGGCCGCCTGCCCGAAGGGGATCAACGTGAAGTTCATCGCCAGGCTGAACCGGGAGTACTTGAAGTCGCTGTTCGCCTAAAGAGTTGTGGCGGACCGGCAATTCAGGTAGGATGGGGCAGGGGTGCAAACCTCTGCCCTTTTTTTGTGGAGATCCCATGAACCTGAATGTCATCCGGCTCATTGCGACCCTGAGGCTCGAAGCCGACATTCCAGACCGCTACGCCCTCTTCGGCATAAAGCCGTATTTCGAAGATGCCTTCAGGCAGGCGGCCGGCTGCGGGGAGGGGAGCGGTTCCTGCACCTGTCCCTACCACCAACTGTTTTCCCAGCCGCTGAGCGCCGACCCTGCAGCCCTGAAACGCTACCAGAAGCCGTCACTCCCCTTCGTCTTTCATATCCCCACGCTCCCCGAGCAACCCAATCGGCAGACTATCGCGGAGCTGGAACTCGTTCTCGTGGGACCGGCGCTCACGCATGTCAGCACCTTCCTTGCCGCTCTGGAAGGGATGCAGGCGCTTGCTGCGTGTCGCAAGAAACTCCCCGCTACCCTCATAAAGGTCGAATCGGTCGGGTACGATGACGACCGGGCTCTCGTTGCTGTCCCGGCGAAGGGAGCGAACATGGACCGTCTGGTGACCCTTTCCCTGCAGGGGGTTCGGGAAAGTACGGTGCTTGCACCGGATACGGTTGCCTTGTCCATCGTTACCCCCATGCTGATTCTCACGGAAGGGAGGCCTCTCAGGGAATTCTCCTTTTCCCCGTTCATGCGTGCCCTCATCCGCCGCGTCTCGTCCCTGGCTTATTACTACGGGGAGAGCGAGGCGGAACTTGATTACAAATGGCTTGCCAGGCAGAGCCATCAGGTGGAATGCCTGAACTTCGATTTCCACTGGGTGGAATGGGGACGAAAGCGGTACGGGGTAATTGGAACGGGTGTGTTCCGAGGGGACCTGACCGACTTCCATCAGTTCCTGCTGGCCGGAGAACTCTTGCATGTCGGCAAGGAGGCAACCTCCGGTCTTGGGCGTTTTATCCTGGAGCGGGCTTTATGATCCTTGAAAATCGGGCGATAACGGGTAGAATTATTGTGAAATGGCGCTATAAGCGATTTTAAGAGGGGAGGGGACATGGGCCAGTCGTTCTGGAAGCCGCTGCTGCTCATGTTGATAGTGGTTCTGCTGTTCGACCTGTTTTACAACATGGTTGCGCAACAGGGTGCCGAACGGGAGGCGGAGATCACGTACAGCCGCTTCCGAGACGAGCTGGCAGCGGATAACATAAAGAAAGTCACCATCAAGGGGAGTTCCCTCAAGGGGGAGCTCCGTAAGAAAACAATCGTTGCGGCAATGGAGCAGGGGAAGGAGACGGCGCGCGAGGTAACAGCCTTCTCTGCCGTTCTCCCCCCCATCGGTGATCCCACTCTCATGGCCGACCTGATGGCGAAAAAGGTCGAGGTTGCAGCGATCTCGACCGAAACCTCCCAATTCGCAACTATCCTCATCTACATCCTACCGTGGCTCCTTATCATCGGCATCTGGTGGGTTGCCATGCGCGGGATGAAGGGGCAGGGGCCCGGCACCATGCTGGGCGGCTTCGCCAAGTCCGGAGCGAAGATGTACACCTCCGCCGAAAAGATCAATGTCACCTTCGAGGATGTGGCCGGGATGGAGAACCCGAAGCAGGAGCTGCGGGAGGTGGTGGAGTTCCTGAGGGACCCGAAGAAGTTCCAGCGGATCGGCGGCAAGGTCCCGAAAGGGGTGCTCCTGGTGGGGCCGCCGGGGACCGGCAAGACCCTCCTCGCCCGGGCGGTTGCGGGAGAGGCAGGGGTCTCCTTCTTCAGCATCTCCGCGTCCCAGTTCATAGAGATGTTTGTCGGGGTAGGGGCAAGCCGAGTGCGCGACCTCTTCACCAACGCCAAGAAGGCGGCACCCTCCATCGTCTTCATTGACGAGCTGGACGCCGTGGGGCGAAGCCGCGGAGCAGGGTTTGGCGGAGGGCACGACGAGCGGGAGCAGACCCTGAACCAGCTCCTTTCAGAGATGGACGGCTTCGATCCTCACGAAGAGGTGATCGTCCTGGCCGCCACAAACCGGCCCGACGTGCTCGATCCGGCGCTCCTGAGGCCCGGCCGTTTCGACCGGCATGTGGTGATCGACCGTCCGGACTGGCGCGACCGCGAACAGATCCTGAGGGTCCATACCCGGAAAATCGCGCTGGACAAGAACGTGGACCTGGCGGTGATCGCCCGTGGCACTCCGGGTATGACCGGCGCCGATCTGGAGAGCCTGGTGAACGAGGCGGCTATCCTGGCGGCCCGTGAGAATGTACCGGCGGTGACCATGGACCACTTGGAACGAGCCAAGGACAAGATCCTGATGGGGGGGGAGCGGAAGATGTTCATCTCCGAGGTGGAGAAGCGGATCACCGCCTATCACGAGGCGGGGCATGCGCTGGTAGCGAAGCTCCTTCCCGGTACCGATCCGGTGCACAAGGTGACCATCATCCCGCGCGGCATGGCGTTGGGAGTTACCCAGCAGCTTCCCGAGGACGACCGCTATCACTATCCGAAAGCCTACCTGATGAACCGCCTCTGCGTGGCGTTGGGGGGAAGGGTGGCCGAGAGACTAACGTTCAACGACGTCTCGACCGGCGCCCAGAGCGACCTGAAAACAGTGACCGACCTGGCGGAAAAGATGGTCTGCCAGTGGGGAATGAGCGAGAAGATCGGGGCGATGACCTTCAGTCGGGGCGAGGAGCATCCGTTCCTCGGTCGCAAGCTCGCGGAGGAAAAGACTTTTTCGGAGGAGATGGCCTGGTTGATCGACCAGGAGATCGCCGCGATCATCAAGGAGGCGGAGGGTACGGCGGCTGAGCTGGTGGCCGCCAACAGACCCAAGCTGGATGCCTTGGCAGTAGCGCTCCTGGAGGAGGAGACCCTCGACGGAAAGCGGGTGGACGAGATCCTGGCGGGGTTTCAGGTGCATGGAGCGCACCCAGAGGCGTGAAGGGCATAGGCAAAAATCGTCACACACGGTCGGAGAGAACATTTCCGTTGACAATGCGGGGCAGCTTCTCTATCCTGCCGTAAAACCGAATACAGCTTCTTATCGAGAGTGGTGGAGGGAAAGGCCCTGCGAAGCCACAGCAACCGGCCCGGATGGGTGTCAGGTGCTAAATCCTGCCGAATGGCGAAGATGAGAACGGCACTGGTTTGCGAGAATGCACACAAGGCCCCATCTCACAGTCGAGAGGGGCCTTCTGTTTTTCCGGCAGCCGAAATCAGTAGATGATGATGTAGCCGTGGTCTTGGGCGATCTTGGAAATTTCAAGGGTATCCTTGATGGCGTAGGTCTTCCCCTCCAGGGTGAAGACGAACCCTCCCTGGCCGTCGGGAACGGCGCTTTCAATCAGGGTTTCGAACATGGCTGTTTTTATGGTTTCCATGGGTAGCCTCGTTTTTCGGATGATGTGCTATTTATAGCATGCCGGAACCGCGTTAGTAAAGTCGTGGCTTGTCAATGGTCCATTTGGTGGCATAGTCTAAGTGCACAATTGCGAGAGGTATGTATGCAGTCACGAAGAAAGAGCGGCATCCTCTTCCACCCCACATCGCTTCCCGGTCCGGGGGGAATCGGGTCCCTGGGGGGTGAATGTCTGCGGTTCATCGATTTTCTCCGGAGCGCGGGACAATCCCTCTGGCAGGTGCTTCCCCTTGGGCCCACCGGCTACGGCAACTCTCCCTACTCCTGCTATTCAGCGTTTGCCGGAAACCCGCTCCTGATCGACCTGGAAATACTCGTTGCGGAAGGGGACGTAGACAGGGGAGACATTCAGGCTGAGTTTCCGGAAGAGAACGTCGATTACCCACGGGTAGAGGCGCACAAGGAGGTGCTGTTTCGCCGTGCGGCGGAAAATTTCTTCAGACGCGGCGACGCTTCCCGGAAGGAATCGTTCCATCATTTCTGCGATGTAACCCCCTGGCTTCACGATTATGCCCTTTTCATGGCGATCAAGTCAGCCCAGCATGGGAGGAGCTGGCGGCAATGGCCGGAAGAGATCGCCCGCCGCACGGCGGGGGCTCTCGATGACTGTCTGCGCAGACTCGGCCCGGCAGTGGCCATGCAGAAATACCTGCAGTGGCAATTTTCACGGCAATGGCATACGGTGAAGGAGTATGCCAACGGCCATGGCATCGAGATTGTCGGGGACATTCCCATTTTTGTTGCCCATGATTCAGCGGATGTATGGAGCAATCCGCAGCAGTTCCATCTTGACGATAAGGGCAGACCGCTCGTGGTGGCTGGGGTTCCCCCCGATTATTTCAGCAAAACCGGCCAGTTGTGGGGAAACCCCCTGTATCATTGGGAAACCATGTCCTTCCACGGTTTCTCATGGTGGATCGAGCGAATGCGGAGTGCTCTGTCTCTCTATGACAGGGTCAGGATCGACCATTTTCGTGGGTTCGAGGCATACTGGGAGGTGCCGGCCACGGAAAAGACGGCAGTTAACGGTCGCTGGGTGAAAGCACCAGGCGAAGCGTTGTTTAATGCCCTTATCGACAGCCTGGGACCACTTCCGGTAATCGCCGAGGACCTCGGGGTGATAACACCAGATGTGGAAGCCCTCCGGGACAGGTTCGGTTTC
>DATJLB010000212.1:0-5879 GCA_035490915.1 Geobacteraceae bacterium | reverse complement strand
AAGGATTTCGTCGAACTCGCTGCCCTGATCAAGGAGCGGGTCAAGGCGACAGCGGGGATAGAGCTGGAAGAGGAAGTGCGGATTGTGGGGGAAGACTGAGAATCGGTGACTGGTGACCAGTGACTGGTGTATCGGAAAAATAACCAGTCACGAACCACGAGTCACAAGTCGCAAGGAACATATGACCGGAGAAGAGCTGAAACAGAAGAAGATTGGTGTCCTGATGGGGGGACTCTCGGCGGAACGGGAGGTGTCGCTGAAGAGCGGCGCGGCCGTGCACACGGCGCTCCTCGCGCGGGGATACGACGCGGTTGCCATCGACGTGGGGCGCGATGCCGCGCAGGTCCTGGCGCGGGAGTCCGTGGAGGTGGCGTTCATCTGCCTCCATGGCCGACTTGGGGAGGATGGTGCCGTTCAGGGGCTCCTGGAGGTGATGGGGATACCCTACACCGGTTCCGGTGTTATGGCGAGCGCCCTGGCGATGAACAAGATCTTCGCTAAGACGGTCTTTGCGGCCAACGGCCTGACGGTGGCCCCCTACCGGGTGCTCCGCCGGGGGGAAGCGCTCGACCCGGCACGCCTCGGCTTTTCGCTGCCGGTCGTGATCAAGCCTTCCCAGGAGGGATCGTCGGTCGGGGTGAGCATCGTGAAGGACAAGACCGGGATCGGGCCGGCCCTGGCGGAGGCCTTCCGCTACGACGATGAGGCGCTCGTGGAGCAGTTCATCAAGGGGCGGGAGATCCAGGTGGGGATACTGGCCGACCGCGCCGTGGGAGCAATCGAGATCGTGCCGAAGAAGGAGTTCTACGACTTCGAGGCGAAGTACACCGCCGGGATGGCCGAGCATATCCTCCCGGCGCCGCTTGACGCCCCCCTCTACGAGAAGGTGCTGCGGGAAGGGGAAAGGGCCCATGCGGCGCTCGGTTGCAGCGGCTACAGCCGGGTCGATTTCCTGGTGACCGAGGCGGGTGAGTGCTTTCTCCTGGAGGTGAACACCCTGCCGGGGATGACCGCCCTGTCGCTCCTGCCAGAGATCGCCGGCGGGGCGGGTATCGGTTTCGAGGAGTTGGTGGAGCGGATTATCGCGTCCGCCGCTTTGAAAATAAACGTGTAAAGGCAGGAGATTTTGCCAACCGGGTGCGAGATAGTCGGAGACCGCGCCCGCCCGGAACACCATGCGCGACCTCCATGCGAAAAAAACCAGACCGGCCGGCAAGAACCGGCTGAAGAAGCAGCGTAAGCCGCTCAACTACCGCGGGTTCTTCAAGAAAGCGGTGCGCGTGACAGGCTTCATCCTGGTGACGGCGCTCGTGATGCTGACCGGCTACGAGGTCTACGGCGTGGTGGCGAGGACTACCTTCCTGCGGCTGGAGCGGATCGACGTGGCGGGGGTGAAGCGGCTCACCCGCGACGAAGTCATCGGGCTGGCGGGGGTAAAGTCGGGGGATGATCTCCTCTCCCTGCGGCTGCGGCGGATTGGCGAGCAGTTGGCCAAGAACCCCTGGGTGGCGAAGGTCCGTGTCAGGCGCTATTTCCCCCACAGCCTCGCCATCGAGGTGACTGAGCGCGAGCCGGTGGCGGTGGTGAATATGGGGTACCTCTACTACATGGACACGAACGGCGAGATCTTCAAGCCCTTGAACGAGGGGGACCGGCTCGACTACCCTGTGCTGACCGGGATCACCGAGGAAGACCTCGGGAGGGACCCGGCGGGTTCCCGGGAGATGCTGAAGCGGGCGCGCGACCTGATTGCCCTCCTCGCCAACAGACAGACGTTCCGGCTGGAGGACGTTTCCGAGATCCACTGCGACAAGGGGTACGGTTTCACCCTCTTTCTCGCCAGCGGCGGGGTGCCGGTCAAGCTCGGGAATGATGCCTTCGCCGAGAAGCTGAACAGGCTCGCCAGGATCTACCAGAACCTCCTGCCCCAGATGACGAGCCTCGTCTATATCGACCTGGATTATGGCGACAAAATTATCGTAAAAAAGGGATGATTTTTTAGAGACAAGCAGGATCATTTCAGTTAAAGTAGTGCCGCGGGAAGCGAGTAATAGTCACGCTTTGGACGGCACGGGACCGGTTTCCGGGAGGGGGTGAGCATGGCAGGGAGAAATGACAATCTGATCGTAGGACTTGACATCGGCACCACCAAGATCTGCGCCATCGTCGGCAACCTGACCGAGGACGGTCTCGACATAGTCGGGATCGGCACCAGCCCGTCGCGGGGGCTGCGCAAGGGGGTGGTGATCAACATCGAGAGCACCGTCGCCTCCATCAAGAAGGCGGTGGAAGAGGCGGAGCTGATGGCCGGCTGCGAGATCAAATCGGTCTATGCCGGCATCGCCGGCGGCCATATCAGGGGGTTCAACTCCCAAGGGATCATCGCCATCAAGAACCGCGAGGTTTCCCCCGAGGACGTCAAGCGCGTGATCGAGGCGGCCAAGGCGATCGCGATCCCGATGGACCGTGAGGTGATACATATCCTCCCGCAGGAGTTCATCATCGACGACCAGGACGGCATCCGGGAGCCGCTCGGGATGAGCGGCGTGAGGCTGGAGGCGAAGGTCCACATCGTCACCGGGGCGGTGGCGAGCGCCCAGAACATCATCAAGTCGTGCAACCGGGCGGGGCTCGACGTGGCCGACATCGTCCTCGAGCAACTCGCCTCGTCCGAGGCGGTCCTCTCCCCGGACGAGAAGGAGCTCGGGGTGGCGCTGGTGGACATCGGCGGCGGCACCACCGACATCGCCATCTTCTCCGACGGCGCCATCAAGTACACCTCGGTGCTCTCCCTGGGTGGCAACCACCTCACCAACGACATCGCCGTGGGACTCCGCACCCCCATGGCCGAAGCGGAGAAGATCAAGCAGAAGTACGGCTGCTGCCTCGCCTCGCTGGTCGGGAAAGACGAGACGATCGAGGTGCCGAGTGTCGGCGGACGCAAGCCGCGGGTCCTCTCCCGCCAGCTTCTCGCCGAGATCCTCGAGCCGCGGGTGGAGGAGATTTTCTCCCTGGTGAACCGGGAGATCGTGAAGAGCGGGTATGAGGACATGATCGCCTCCGGGATCGTCATCACTGGCGGCAGCACGATCCTGGAGGGGATGCCGGAGCTGGCGGAGCAGATCTTCAACCTGCCGGTGCGCCGCGGACTCCCGCAGCAGATCGGGGGACTCGTGGACGTGGTCAACTCGCCGGTCTACGCCACCGGCGTCGGCCTGGTGGTCTACGGGAGCAAGAACGTCGGGATCAGCGAGTTCCCGACGGCCCAGACGGACGAGAACCTGTTCAGGCGGGTGAGTAGGAGAATGAAGGAGTGGTTCGGCGAATTCTTTTAAGGGAACCACGCTTTTCCGCCCTGGCGGCGTAAGTCTTCGGGACCGCTTGTGCGGCGTAGCGCTGCTACGCCTCCGCGCAATCCCTCGACAGCCTTGCCAGGACGAAAAATCGTGATTCCCGAGAGTTTATAATCCATTACAATAGGGGTGAAATACAGAAAGGGGGTAGTTGCGATGTTTGAATTTGATGAAAGCATTGACCAGAGTGCGAAGATCAAGGTGATCGGGATTGGCGGAGGCGGGGGGAACGCCGTCAACACCATGATCTCCTGCAACATCCACAGCGTGGAGTTCATCGTCACCAACACCGATGTCCAGTCGCTGCGGATGTCCAAGGCGCCGGTGAAGATCCAGATCGGCGCCCAGCTGACCAAGGGTCTGGGTGCCGGGGCCAACCCGGTCGCCGGCCGCGAGGCGGCGCTGGAGGACCGGGAGAAGATCGCCGAGGTCCTCAAGGGGGCCGACCTGATCTTCATCGCCGCCGGCATGGGTGGCGGCACCGGCACCGGTGCGGCTCCGGTGATCGCCGACGTGGCCCGGGAGGTGGGGGCACTCACCGTCGGCGTGGTCACCAAGCCGTTCTCCCGCGAAGGGAAGCTGCGGCTCGCCAAGGCGGATGAGGGGATCAAGGAGATGAAGAAGCATGTCGACTCCCTGGTCGTCATTCCGAACGACCGGCTGCTCGGACTGGCCGGCAAGTCGATGTCGATCCTCGACGCCTTCAAGCCGTCCGACGACGTGCTCCGTCAGGCGGTCCAGGGGATTTCCGATCTGATCACCACCTCCGGTATGATCAACGTCGACTTCGCCGACGTGAAGGCGATCATGAGCGAGCGCGGCATGGCGATGATGGGGATCGGCATCGCCTCCGGCGAAAACCGTGCCATCGAGGCGGCAACCAGGGCGATCTCCAGCCCGCTCCTGGAAGACATCGACATCTCCGGCGCCAAGGGTGTGCTGGTCAACATCACCGGTTCTTCCAGCATGACCATGGACGAGTTCGATGACGCGAGCAGGGTCATCCACGAGAAGGTGCACGAAGACGCCAACATCATCGTCGGCCTCGTGATCGACGAGACCCTTGGCGACCAGATCAAGATCACTGCCATCGCCACCGGCTTCGGCGACCGTTTCGACGCGGAGAAGGTGAGGCAGGAGCTGAAGAACGTCGCTCCCCTCGTCAGGAGCGAGATCAACCGTGAGATTCCGACCTTCATCCGGGAAAAGCACCAGAGGGAGACCTTCGCGCGGCAGCGCGGGTTTTTTGCCGAGGAAGAGGAAGACCAATACGATATCCCGACCTTCCTGAGAAAGTCGGTAGATTAGGGGCGCGCCTTTTCCGCCAGGGCTGTGTTGTGCTGCGGGATTCCTTGTGCGGCGTAGCGCTGCTACGCCTCCGCGTCATCCCTTGCACGCCTTGCCCTGACGAAAAAATCGCACCCCCAAGGATTAATGGAGTTCAAAACCCCAAACTACCCCGGGGCGGTAATCCCCCTGCCGCCCGTCAATGCATTCAATGCCCGGTTCCCCATTTTCCCCCTCCACGGGGGACCGGGTCTTTTTTCCCTTTGAAACCCCCCTCGTTCGTGCTACTTTTTCCCTATGTCATGGAAAATCGTCGAGAAATTCCGCCGCCGGCTCGCCGCCGAGACCGGTGCCACCCCGAAGAACTGGGGCGGTAAGATCGCGGTCTGCCTCGTCTACCCGAACCGGTACCGGCTCGCCATGGGGAACCTCGGCTTCCAGACCGTCTATGCGCTACTCAATGCCTACCCGGACGTGGTCTGCGAGCGCGCCTTCCTCCCCGACCCCGACGAACTGGCGGAATACCGGAAATCCCGCACCCCGCTTCTCTCCCTGGAATCGCAGCGGCCTCTGGCAGACTTTGACCTGCTCGCCTTCTCCGTATCGTTCGAGAGCGACTACCTGCACATCCCTGCCATCTTCTCGCTCGCCGGCATCCCGCCGCTTGCTGCCGGGCGCGACACATCCCACCCCCTCGTAATGGCGGGTGGGGCGGCGCTCTTCCTCAATCCCGAGCCTGTGGCCGATTTCATGGACCTCATCTGTATCGGGGAGGGAGAACCGATTCTACCCCCGATCATCGAGGTGCTGAACAGGGGGGGAGAGAGGAGCGATATCCTGATGGCGGCGGCGGGGCTGCCCGGCATCTACATCCCCTCCTTGTACGAAGCGGAGTACCAAGGAGAGCGGCTTGTAGCGTTCCGCGCCCGTGCCGGCGCGCCGGACCGGGTGGAGCGACTCTGGGACCGCGAAATCGACCGTCGCCCGACCACGTCGGTGATCCTCTCGCCCGACGCGGAGTTCGCCGACATGTTCCTGGTCGAGGTCTCGCGCGGTTGCCCGCGCGGCTGCCGGTTCTGCGCAGCCGGATTCATCTACCTCCCTTACAGGCAGCGCGGAATCGAGGCGGTGAAGGCCGAGGTGGAGCGTGGGCTCGCCGAGCGGGGGAAGATAGGGCTCGTGGGGGCCGCGGTCTCTGACTACCGGGGGATTGACGAGCTCTGCCGGCACATCCTTGAG
>DATJLB010000211.1:0-2369 GCA_035490915.1 Geobacteraceae bacterium | reverse complement strand
GCAGGTTGTTTCTTTGGCATGGGAGCCTTCCGGGTGCAGCGAATCGTGATCTTTTCACCAGCCAGAAAGGGGCGCGGTGTCAGAGCTGTCCCCCCGGCGGATATATGTCGTGCTCTTCCAGCCAGTGCCGAACCCTGTCGGTGATAATCTCATCCTTCAGGGCCACTAGCCTCTCCATTTCCTCGGGGTAAAAAGAGAGGATCTCGTCGAGCCTGCCAAAAGGGAGTTTGCCGACAAAAGTCCTTTCCAGGATCGTCTTCAGCTTCTCGTTGGTCACTCCCTTGATGAATTCGTGGATGAGGAGCCGCTCCTGATCGTAGTCGAAACCGGGGACCTGCAGGAACTGCTCCTCGTTGTTCGCTATCTCTTCCCAGAAGGCATCGTCCTCGTAATCGACCGGGACAAAAAAAACCTCACCCGTGTCCCGGTCCAGGAAATAAACAATCTCCGGGTCGGAATTTTCAAAGCCGTCCAGGAGGTCGTCCCAGACTATTTCCACGTCACGCATGACTCCCATCAAGAATCCAACCTTTACTCTGCCTTTACCTTACGCTGCTTTTCATATATAGTGCACGCATGCGCAAGGTATTCATCGCCGATGCCCACCTGAGAAACAGCGGGGACGAAAACTGCCGGAAATTACTCAGTTTCCTTGCCGGTTTGCAGGGAAATACCGAAACCCTCTTCATCCTCGGTGATCTATTCGAGTTCTGGATAGGGTCCCGACAGGGCCCCTTTCCCCACTACCTGCCGGTCCTGGAACGTCTTCGGGAGTTATCGACGAGCGGTACCGAACTTGTCTATTTTGAAGGCAACCATGATTTTCACATGGGACCATTTTTTACGGAAACGCTCAAAGCCCGGGTATACAGGGGGCCGGCTACGATAGATCTCGATGGGAAGAGGATTTACCTCTGTCATGGTGACCAGATCAACAGGAGGGACGTCGGTTACCTTCTCCTCCGGTTCGTGCTCCACAACGCACTGACCGCCGTGGTGGCACGGCTCGTGCCGGTGAGCGTCGTTTCCGCCATTGCGGATCGGATGTCTCGGTTAAGCAGGAAAAAACATAATCATCGACAGGTTAAGTGGGATTATGTCGCCATTCTGAGAGACTTCGCCGCTTCCCGTTTCAGGGAGGGATGCGACGCCGTCATCACCGGTCATTTCCATACGCCTCTCCTGGAGAAATCGCCAAACGGCGAGCGGACCCTCCTTTCGCTGGGCGACTGGATCACCCATTTTTCCTATGGCGAATGGCGGGACGGAGAGCTTTCACTCAAGAAATTTGCGTAGGGGGCGCAGCATCTGCGCCCCCTACAGTCCGAACATATCAAGATAGTTCCTCACGCGCTCTGCCAGGGTCGGCGCCGCTATCCGCAGGCAGAAATCATCCGGTCGATACCCTCGACAGACCGCGGGCCTTTCGTTGTATATGCCGCAAAGACCGGCATCGTCCAGGTGATCGCATCTCACGCCGACAGGTTTTCCAAGGGCCGTGATGTCCGGCGCCGTACAGCATGTCCCGCATTTCAGGCAATCCATGGTAACGTCAGGCGCCGGGCGCCAGCTGGAACAAGAAGTCCGTAACCCGGAGCCTGGTCCCTCCCGCCTCGCGCCTGCCTCACTTGAAGAATGCCTCCAGCGCCTGTTCCCCCAGATACGAGGCCTTTATCTTCCACTTCTCCTGATTGACGATCAAAGCCACGAGCGCGATCTGGGGATCGTTTGTCGGCGCATACGCGGCAAACCAGCTATAGTGCCCAGCCGGATCCTTGCCGTCTATGGTGCCGGTCTTGGCGGCGATGTCAATCGAGGCGAGCTTCGGCCTGCCGCGCCGGTCATGGAAGGCTTTTCGCGAGGTGCCGCTGCTTACGGTGGTCGACAGCATCTTTGCCAGCTGGCTGGCGGTTTCGGACGTAACAATCCGGCGTGCAGTCTGGGGTTTCAGGGTAAAGATCGTTTCCCCCTTGCCGTTTTTGACCTCCTGGGCAAGCGACGGCATCATCATGACCCCGTCATTGGCGATGGCTGCCATCATGAGCGCTACATGGAAGGGGGAGATCTTCACTTCCCGCCCGAGCCCTGCTCCCATCAATTTCAGTTCCGCGTCGCTCTGGGGTGACTCCGCCTTGCTGGGCGGGACGCAGGTGCCCGGAAGGAGCGGCTGGTTGAATCCGAACCGTTCGACGCACGACATTATGGAGGTTCGGCCGACCACGTCGCTGGCGAGCCTGCCGAAGACGGGGTTTACCGACTTTCCCATGGCCGTGGCGAGCGGCATTTCCTGGTTATGGGTGCCCGGTTTGACATACCAGTACTTGGGGTTGACAGAGGTGTTCTTTCCCCTGAAGGCAAACTTTGTGTCG
>DATJLB010000210.1:0-10160 GCA_035490915.1 Geobacteraceae bacterium | reverse complement strand
CGAAGTCGGGACACCGGAGCTCGCACTGCATGCACTTGATGCAGGCCTCCAGGTTCTTGACGGCTGCAACGAAGCCCTGCATTTCCAGAACCTTGGTCGGGCAGAACTCCACGCAGATGTGGCACCCTTTGCAGTACTTCTCGATGATCTCGATTGTCGGAAGCTTCTTTTCCATCTACTTACGCTCCTTTAACTGTAAATGAACCCGCTTGGGCTAAAACTTATTGAAAATAGCACATTTTGTATACAAATACAAGCAGCGAGTGCGAAGTGCAGATTGGATGAAATGGTTCCCATAAGCAAAAGAAGGGCAATGCCCTTCTTTTGACTTATCAGGTATCCACCTGTGGAGGACTACAGCTTCAGACTGTCGACGAGGCTCTTGACGGCCGCCACCGACTTGTCCATCATCGCCTGCTCTTCGGCGTCCAGCTTGAACTCGATGATCTGCTCCACGCCCTTCTCGCCGAGGACCGCCGGAACGCCGACGTAGTACCCGTTTACTCCGAACTCGCCCTTGAGGTAGCAGCAGGTGGGGAGAACGCGCTTCGAGTCCTTGAGGATCGACTCGGCCATGGCGATAGCGGAAGACGCCGGGGAGTAGAAGGCGGAACCGGTCTTGAGGAGGGCAACGACCTCCCCGCCGGCGCCGCGGGTCCGCTTGACCATGGCGTCCATGACTTCCTTGGCCTTCTCGGCGCTCTTGTATTTCTTCTCAAGGAGTTCCATGACCGGGATGCCGCAAACGCTGGTGTAACGTACGAGCGGCACCATGTCGTCCCCGTGGCCGCCGAGGGTAACGGCAACGACGTCCTTGACGGAAACGCCCAGCTCCCAGGCGATGAAAGAGGCAAAACGGGAGGAGTCGAGGACGCCGGCCTGGCCGATGACGCGGTTGTAAGGGAAGCCGGTGATCTTCTGGCAGAGGGTCACCATCGCGTCGAGCGGGTTGGAGATGACGATGATAAAGGAGTTGGGGGCGTACTTCTTGATCCCCTCGGCAACCTGCGTCATGATCTTGGAGTTGACCTCGATCAGGTCGTCGCGGCTCATGCCCGGTTTGCGCGGGAGGCCGGCGGTGACGATGACGATGTCGGATCCCTGGATGTCTTCGTAGCTGTTGGTGCCTTTGAGGTTGACGTCAAAACCGTCGACCGGGCCGACCTCGGCGATGTCGAGCATCTTCCCCTGGGGAAGACCTTCCACGATGTCGAACATCACCACATCACCCAGTTCGCGCAGAGCGCAGAGCTGAGCGAGTACGCCACCAATCTGTCCACCACCGATTAATGCGATCTTCTTTCTGGCCATGGTAATTCCTCCTTGATTGAAAGTGGGATTTTCCTTACCCTTTAAGCGATAGCGTCAATAATCGCATTTAAGGTTGCACTGGGACGCATTGCCTTTTCTGTTTTTGCCGGATCAGACATAAAATAGCCGCCGATATCCTGAGGTTTCCCTTGAGCGCCGATCAGCTCCTCGTTGATCTTCGCCTCATTGTCATGCAGCTGCTGGGCCACCTTGGCAAAACGTGCCGCCAGGTCCTTGTCCTTGGTCTGCTCGGCTAGGGCCTCGGCCCAGTACATGGCCAGGTAGAAGTGGCTGCCCCTGTTGTCGATCTGGCCGACCTTGCGAGCCGGATTCTTGTTTTGATCCAGGAACTTGGTATTGGCCTGATCAAGGGTATCCGCCAGAAGCTGGGCCTTTTCATTCTTGAAGGAGGCGGCCAGATGCTCCAGAGAGACGGCCAGCGCCAGGAACTCGCCCAGGGAATCCCACCGCAGGTACCCTTCCTGCACGAACTGTTGCACATGCTTGGGAGCCGAGCCGCCGGCGCCGGTTTCGAAGAGGCCGCCACCGGCCAGAAGCGGAACGATGGAGAGCATCTTGGCACTCGTGCCCAACTCCAGGATCGGGAAGAGGTCGGTCAGGTAATCCCTCAGAGCGTTGCCGGTCACCGTAATGGTGTCCTTACCCTCTTTTGCCCTCTGGCAGGTGAAGAGCATCGCGTCAACCGGAGCCATGATACGAATGTCAAGGCCGTTGGTGTCGTGATCCTTCAGGTATTTTTCCACTTTCAGGATCATCTGGGCGTCGTGGGCCCTGTCCTTGTCGAGCCAGAACACAGCCGGAGCACTGGTCGCCCGGGCCCTTCTCACCGCCAGCTTGACCCAGTCCTGGATCGGCAGGTCTTTGGCCTGACAGCCGCGCCAGATATCGCCTTCTTCGACGGTGTGCTGCATCAGCACCGCGCCGGACTCATCGACAACGCGCACGATGCCGTTTGCCGTCATCTTGAAGGTCTTGTCATGTGAGCCGTACTCCTCGGCCTTCTGCGCCATGAGACCGACGTTGGAGGTGGACCCCATGGTGGTGGGGTCGAACTGCCCGTGCTTCTTGCAGAAATCGACACAGACCTGATACCACCGTGAATAGCACCTGTCGGGAACTACGCACTTAACGTCGTGAAGCTTGCCGTCCGGGCCCCACATCCCGCCGGAGTCACGGATAACAACCGGCATGGAGGCATCGATGATGATGTCGTTGCTGGCATGGAGGTTGGTGATCCCCTTGTCGGAATCAACCATCGCCAGAGGAGGCCTTTTCTTGTAGGTTTCCTGGATATCCGCTTCGACTTCGGCCCGCTTGGCGTCAGGCAGCTTCTGGAGTTTCAGGTAGAGGTCGCCCAGACCGAGATCCGGGTTGACGCCCAGCTCCTTGAAGGTTGCGGCATGCTTCTCGAACACGTCCTTGAAATAGACGGAAACGAAGTGACCGAACATGATCGGATCGGAGATCTTCATCATGGTGGCCTTGAGGTGCACGGAGAACAGGATACCCTTTGCCTTGGCGTCTTCGATCTGCTCTTCGATGAATTTGCGCAGGGCGCGAACATTCATGAATGTTCCGTCAAAGACTTCGCCGGCCTGGAGGGGGAGCTTCTCCTTCAGAACCGTGACCTTTCCCGCCTGATCGACGAACTCGATCTTTACGTTACCCGCCTTCTCCATGGTAACGGACTTTTCGTTCTCGTAAAAATCACAGCAATCCATCCACGAGACGTGGGTCTTGGAGTCCGGGGTCCAGGCACCCATCTTGTGCGGGTGCTTCTTGGCGTATTCCTTTACCGCCTTGGCAGATCTCCTGTCGGAGTTACCTTCCCTCAGAACCGGGTTCACTGCGCTCCCCAGACATTTGGCATAGCGTGCGTGCAGTTCTTTCTCCGCGTCGGTCTTCGGCTCTTCGGGATAGTCCGGAAGTTTGTAGCCTTTCTCCTGCAACTCCTTGATCGCGGCTTTCAACTGGGGAATCGAAGCACTGACGTTGGGGAGCTTGATGATATTGGCTTCGGGCTTCTGTGTGAGATCGCCCAGTTCAGCCAGGTAATCCGGCATCCTCTGGCTCTCCGTCAGATAGTCCGGAAAATTCGCAATAATTCTTCCTGCCACGGAGATATCTCTTGTTTCAACAGCAACGCCAGCGGCCTTTGTGAAAGCGTTGACGATAGGGAGCAAAGAGTATGTTGCCAGCGCTGGTGCTTCATCAATTTTTGACCATATAATCTTTTGTGTTGTCATGTTCCCTCCTTAGTTTTTATGCCAAATTCGCCAGGGGCTTAATGGTCGGGTGGTTAACCGGAACGGCTGACGATCGGTCCTGCTTGAGTAACAGGGCGCTTTGATTTTGTATACAGTATACAAAACACCGTATGCTGTCAAGCAAAATGTATACGATTTAAAGGAGAGCAGATACTGAAAGGAGATGTAGCAAATGGGCGAAGGGTAAGACTTACAATGGCTTTTCCTGGGCGTAGCGTCGCGCCTCGGTTATGTCGTCCCGAGTGAGGTTTCTCGGAATGCGGAGAACCTGCCCCGGCCAGATATGCCGCGGATCGCTGATCTGATCGCGATTCGAGCGATACAGGAGAGGCCACAAGCGGTAGTCGCCGTAGACATCGGGGAGAGCCGCAATCTGGGGGAGAGTTTCCCCCCTCTTGACGGTATATGACGTCGATGGCTGCCGCTCCTTCGACTGCAGTTTCGGCTTGTCGACTTTCGGCCTGACGACGGCCACAGCCGCCCTTTCCTTCTCGGCACGCCGCTGTTCATCCAGAAGGACACGCTGCTTCTCAAGCGCCAGCTTCTCCTCCTGGGTCCTGCGCCGCGCCTCCTCGGCGAGACGCACCTTCTCCGCTGCCAGGTGCTGCTCGAGAAGTTGCCCCTTGAGGAGGGCAAACCGATAACAGGCCTCAGCGTCCTCCACGTCACCTTCCTGGAGAAGCGTCTCGCAACGACCGAAGACTTCCCGGGCGCTGCCGAATTCGGCGGGAAAGGTTTTTTCCGCGCCATTGAGCGAGGCTGCATCCAGAACGTTCCGGGCGTCCTGCCGCCAGCGCGGAATCGTAGGCGCACACCCCGCCAGAGCGACAATGAACAGTGCGGCGATTGCCATGATTCCGCGAGACATCAACCCCTCGTTGCGCTTTACTTCACGGCCAGCTTGATCGCAAGTTCCCGTAGTTGCCTGTCGTCAACGTGTGACGGCGCCTCGGACATGAGGCAGACCCCCTTCTGCGTCTTGGGGAAGGCGATCACGTCGCGGATCGATTCGCTGCCGGTGAGGAGCATCACCAGACGGTCCATGCCGAAGGCGATGCCACCGTGGGGGGGGGTGCCAAATTCCAGGGCATCCAGCAGGAACCCGAATTTGCTCCGGGCATCCTCCTCGGTGAGCCCGAGCATCTTGAACATAAGCGACTGGATCTTTTCCTGGTGGATCCTTATCGAGCCGCCGCCGATCTCGTTACCGTTCAACACCAGGTCGTACGCCTTGGCGCGACACCGCCCGGGGTCGGACTCGACAAACTCCAGATCCTCGTCCATCGGAGCGGTGAAGGGATGGTGCACCGCTGCCCAGCGTTTCTCCTCGTCGTCCCACTCCAGGAGCGGGAAGTCGGTGATCCAGACGAAATTGAAGATCCCGCTGTCGAGGAGGCCGAGGATACGCGCCAGCTGGTTGCGGAGTTTGCCGAGGGAGTCGTTGACGATCTTCGGCTTGTCGGCGACGAACAGGAGAAGGTCTCCCTCCTCAGCCCCGAAAGCCTTGTCCATGGCGGCGATCTCCTCCGCTGAGAAGAACTTGGCAATTGGAGACTGCCACCCTTCGGCGGTCACCTTCACATAGGCAAGCCCCTTGGCGCCGTAGATCTTGGCGAACTCGGTCAGGTCGTCGATCTCCTTACGGGAAAAACCGGCGCACCCCTTGGCGTTGAGCCCCTTGACGATCCCCCCCCCGGCGATCACGTCGGCAAACACCTTGAATCCGGCGTTTTTCACGATGTCCGAGAGCTCCACCAGTTCGAGGCCGAAACGGAGATCGGGATTGTCCACGCCGAAACGGCGGATCGCCTCGGCGTAGGTCAGCCGCGGGATGGGAAGGGTTACGTTCACCCCCTTCGCCTCCCGGAAGATGGTGGCGATCAGCCCCTCCATCACCGTGATGATATCTTCGCGGTCGATGAAGGACATCTCGCAGTCGATCTGGGTAAATTCCGGCTGCCGGTCGGCCCGCAGGTCTTCGTCGCGGAAACAGCGGACCACCTGGAAGTACCGGTCGAAACCGGACACCATCAGAATCTGCTTGAAGATCTGGGGCGACTGGGGGAGCGCGTAAAAACACCCCTGATTGATGCGGGAGGGGACGAGAAAGTCGCGGGCCCCTTCGGGGGTCGATTTTGTGAGAAAAGGGGTTTCCAACTCGAGGAACCCGTTCTCCGTCAGGTACTGCCGGGTAAGCTGAGCCACCCTGGAGCGGAGGATGAGGTTCTGTTGCAGGGTGGGGCGGCGCAGATCGAGGTAGCGATGCTTGAGGCGGATGTTTTCCGCCACCTCAACGTATTCGTCCAGCGTGAAGGGAAGCGGCTTGGAGCGGTTCAGCATCTTGCACGCGGAAACGACGATCTCCACCTCACCGGTCTTGAGGTTGGTATTGACGGTTCCTTCGGGACGAGGAATGACCTTTCCTTTGATCGCCAGGACATACTCGTTTCTGACCGATTCCGCTTTTTTGTGGGCATCCGCGCAGATATCCGGATCAAAGACGACCTGCGCAATCCCTTCCCGGTCCCTGAGGTCGATGAAAATGAGATTGCCGTGATCACGGCGACGCATCACCCACCCCATGAGAGTCACTTCCCTGCCGATATCGGCGGCCGTCAAGTCGCCACAGTAGCCTGTTCTCTTCCAATCTCCAAGAAAATCTATCACGATAAGCTCCTCCCGCCTTTTCATTTCGGAAAAAATCGGCTTAGTATACTCAAAATGACTGCGTGACTCAAGCAATTTACGCGCAGGCCCCCCGCATCACCCTCCAAAGACATGAAGCGCACCCTGCCGAGCGTCCCTCTCAGAATCCGGCTTTTGTTAGAATGGCGTTGAGACACGGATGGCATGCTACCAAAATTTTGAGTTGACAAATGTTCTGATCTCCTGCTAGCGTAAGTGTAGTTAGAGCACGGTAAGCCGCCGATCGAGGCGGCTTTTTTCGTGCAAGGAAGATCCACATTACCAACAAGCTATGAGGAGGAATGAGTTGTGAAAAGACTTGGCAACACCTGCATCGAATGCGGCAGCGGCATCATCAACAAAGTAGAAGAGCGGGAAAGCCGTCAGTTTCGGTTCGAGCGCATCTCTTTCGCCTGCGGCGCGACCCTGGAAACCTACCAGACCGCCACGGACAACATCGCTCGGGCCATCCACAGCGGTTGCACCGCCACCGAATAGATCGCAGCCAACCGTACGGTACGCACAAAGGCCGGCTTCTTCAGCCGGCCTTTGGCGTTGTCCGTGAGAATTAACTGGACATGCCCCCTACGACGTGAGGTACACTGCATACAATGAACAAACTACTCACCTATGTCGTATTGGTGCTGGCCCTTGCCATCATTGCCTTCGGCACCTGGCAATTTTTTCAGGGCAATCTGGCCGCCGCATTCTCAACCCTTCCATTCCTTCTGATCATGTATCTCTTCGTCAAACCGCAGCAGTAGCCTTCGCAAGCCGCACCCGGGGAACGAGGCGCGGAGCCAACTCTGCCATCCTGTCAGGACCGAGTGAATCCAGTTCTTCCCGAAACCGGCCACTGGCTGCAATCAGGTCAGTCACGTCGACCCCCTGACACAACGACCCCACCAGGCGCAGGTGTCCCACCCCCATCTCCAGAAGCCGGACCGCCCCGGCAAAATTCCCGTCACGCCAGTGGTACAGGGCCACCGCTATCTGAAGCAGTCCCTGATAAAATTCCCGCGTCTCCCCCCCCTCCCCCACCCAGAGTTCTTCCAGGCTCTCATGGCAGTCAAACCAGTCGCCTCGATTGAATTCGTCAATCGCCTGAAGGAGCATCTCCGGCGGATTATCGTCGCAATGTCGCATAAACGGATTCCACGCAAAAGAACTTTCGGACTCAGTGCTGACCCGCATTTCTCAAGAAAAAGGGATTGGATGACGCATGCGGATCATGACACGACGTGCAACTCTTTGTAGAAGAGGTCCTGCGGTAACACCTCTTGACAGTAGTACTTTCATGGCAATAGATGCACAATTCCACATTGGATCTTACCAATTTGATGCTTGCACTGCCCGGATGAGGCTTTCCCGTTACAGTATGACAGGTCTGACATTGACCCACAGCTACCGGGCCATGAACGTACGTACCGATAATTTTATCACCGTGACATTTCGAGCATGTGACCGAACCGGCCGCAACACTGACAGTTGTGAGAAGAGTCCAGTTGCAAATAAGCATGGTCGTTGCCAGGTAGAGTGTGCAGCGACGAAGGGTGAAGGTTATGAGAGCCATGGCAGGATACTACTCTCAAACGAACAGTTTTACAAGATGTGTCTCCTCCCCCCGTCATGTTTCGAAGCCGGATGATTCTTGGCTGAGAGTTTCCACGGCGGGGCGCTCCAGTTCCGCAATTACCTGGGCTCCCACCAGCAGGATAATCGCTGCAACCTCGATGCTGAGAAGGGCCACAATCACCGTGGCGATGGACCCATAAATGACGTTAACCATGGAGAGGGACGCGTAGTACCAAACCAGCACCCGGCGGGTAATCTCCCATAAAATCGTAGCGGTTATCCCACCGGACAACGCATGAAGAAAGGTGATGCGCACCACGGGCATGACCAGATAGATGGAGGTCAGCATCAGCATCTCACCGGCTATCCCGAGGATGTACAGCGCAGCTCTGGTAGTGCCGGCAAAACTGATATTTATGCCGAACACGATCAGATGTCTGTTTTCCAGCGTTTCCACTCCTCCTACGATGACCGACACACACACGATGCCAAGCGCCAGAGCAAAAATATACGAAAAAGGGATGAGGGCGGACACAAAGAATGTACGGCGCTGACTCTTCACATGGTGGTAAAAGATCACCGAGAAGGCGTTTTCCAGGACGGTAAAGGCGATAGAACTGAAGAAAAGCATCACGACGAAGCCGATAACGCCGATCACCTGCCGGTTCTCAACGAATACCCGCACCTGTTCGGTCAACGTGACAGCATAACCGGGAATCACCAGTTCCAGGTACGTAGACAGGGTGTGGACCAGTTCCTCCTCGCCGATGAAATGCGAGAGCACGGTCAAGGCAAGGATAGTCATCGGCACGATCGACAACAGGCTGTAATAGGCAACGGCACCGGACAACAGGAAGCCCTGGTTGCGCCTGAAATCAATCGCTACCTTCAGCAGGAAATCAATGAGCCGGCGACATGCCGTCTGTCCGGTGGGATGTTTCTGGATCATAGGAAATCAATCTTTATCGCACTCTGATCTACGATGTCCAGCCGAAAAGCACATGCCGGCACATTATCGGTCGACTTTCATTATAATCGGCGGCGGAGTGTAGTCAAACATACTGGGCCGAGACGCCGGCAGCTGATTCATCTGTCAGTCGGACCGCATTCTTCGCCGGCGGTATCAAACGACTCTCAGCAACAGTCGTCCTCTTGAAAGGCAAAGCTACCGCGGTCGGGATGATCACATAAAAAGGAATTTCCGAAACGACACGCGTATGCGCATTTGTGGGGGGAGTACGCAAGACACCAATAGTAGCAGCTGTGGGGAATCTGGCGCGTCCGGCAAAGAGCAGGATCGGGATAAGGATGCGATATTCTCATGGGAATATTATTAACATAAATTCCGTGGTTTCCTAGTACATTTTTTACGACGTGTACCGTACAATGAAATTGTTAAACCACCACTCCCCGTGCTACCCGCTTTATCATCGCAGATTCGGTGATAAGATACGAATACGAGAAAGGAAACCCGACTGAAAATGAGGGTGTATGCTGACGCAAGAAGAATATGAAAATATTCAACACACAATACGCGAAAGCAGGTATTCACCCGATGATTTTGAAATCTCGGCTGTCGATATGATCGAAAGGTCGCACCAGCTGAATATGGACATTACGGCGGTAACGATACTGTTCGTACCGACCAAGGTCAGGAAAACCTACATATCAGGTTTCGGGTACACCTGGCTGTGGCAGTTGGAAGCCGATCTCAAAAATGGGACCTTCGATACCCTGAGAAAATGAACCCCACCTTCCCTTTTCAAAACGCCCCCCGAGAGAATAATTCTGGACGCAGCCCGCTGTCATGCATTATTCTGAGCATGTGCATGGCGCCGCGGCGTGAGACGTCGGTCGTCGAATTCAGCATCATCGGGGGAAATGGTATGTTTGTGAACGGAGACCTGGGGGAATCACTCTATAAAACGTGGAGCAACAAACAGCGGCGGGACGAGATCGCCAGGCTCGTCGATGGGTTCCGCGCGGGGCTGCCGATCGGCATCCTCTGCAAGATGGCGGAGGCAATCGCCGGCAGCCGCACACTGGCCCGAAAGCACCTCCATGCACTACTGACAGCAGAGGAACGAGCAGCCGCCATAGCGAGGGAGACCGGGGGGGTGCAGAAGCTGGTTAAGGAGTTCCTTTCGTAGCCACCTCTGCGGCTCCGCTTCCCCTCAACGCACAAAGCCCGCATCACGCGGGCTTTGTCATGAACGTTTCGCACCAGCAAAGTCAGCTTACTGGTACTGGATGTACAAGGGCTTTGGGTTCAGCTTGAGCACTTCCTGCGGCGTCAGCAGC
>DATJLB010000209.1:0-14893 GCA_035490915.1 Geobacteraceae bacterium | reverse complement strand
GACAAGCTCGAAAGATTCCTGGACACCATGCTGGCGGACACCGATCGCCTCAACAACCTGATCAGCAACCTCCTGATGACGGCAAAGCTGGAAAAGCGGGTGCGCGCCCAGCACTACCCCGTGATCGACCTTGGCGAGCTCGTGGAAAAGGTGATGGCACAGAAAAAGGCCAGGCTTCCCGAGGGAGGACAGTTGACCGTGCAGGTGGAAAAGGGGATCAAGGCCGGGGTCGATACGGATGGAATGGAGACCATCCTGCGCAACCTGTTCGAGAATGCGGTCCTCTACTCCCCGGCTACAGCGGAGATCACGGTCAGCCTCGCCCGCAAGGGGCGCACGTGCGTGCTGACCTTCCGGGACAACGGCCGGGGGATCGAGAAAAAAGACCTGAAAAAGGTGTTCAGGATGTTCTACCGGGTCCGCCACCCGGGGGAGAACATCCGGGGTACCGGGCTCGGCCTCTATATCGTCAGGTCGGTCGTCAAGGAACACGGCGGGAAGATCACGGTTGCCAGCGAAGGGGTGGGGAAGGGGTGCATGTTCACCATCACGCTGCCGCTGGCACAATAGTCGTATAGGACCCATAGGACCTATACGTCCCATAGGTCCTACGAAGGATGCACATGACCGAGGAAAAACCTCACATCCTCCTCGTGGAGGACGAGATAAACCTGGCACGGGGGATCTGTTTCAACCTGGAGCTGGAAGGGTACCGGGTGAGCCACGTGGAGAGCGGCGAGGACGCGCTGGAGCGGATGGCGTACGACCGCTTTGCATTGATCATCCTGGACGTCATGCTCCCCGGTATGGACGGGTTCACGGTCTGCGAAAAGATCAGGGGGATGGACAGCAGGGTGCCGGTCCTGATCCTCACTGCCAGGGGTGAGGAGGGGGACCGGATCACCGGACTGGAGAAAGGGGCCGACGATTACCTGACCAAGCCGTTCAACCTTGGGGAATTCCTGCTCCGTGTGCGGGGGATGCTGCGCCGCTCGGCCTGGTACCGCCCCGAGCCGGTCGAGGAGGGGTACAGGTTCGGCGACAACGAGGTCTTTCTCCTCTCCTACCGGGCGAGGACCGCCCAGGGAGAAATCGACCTAACCGACCTGGAGGTCCGGATGCTCTCCCTCTTCTTCCAGAAGGAGGGGGAAGCGGTTACGCGCCGTGAACTTCTGGAGAGGGTCTGGGGCTACGCATCGGACGCCGAGACTCGGACCCTCGACAACTTCATCGTCCGTCTGCGGAAGTACTTCGAACCTGACCCGGCGAACCCCCTCTTCTTCCAGACGGTCCGGGGAGTGGGGTACCGGTTCTCGCGGAAAAGTGAATTTTGAGTCTTGAGTTCTCAGGTTTAAGTTGAAACCATTGGACGAACAAAGGCCGACTGGAATTCCAGCAGGCCTTTTTGCTCTTTAACTCAAAACTCAAAACTCGAAACTGCCTTACAACCCCGCCTTCTCCCTGATGAGCGCCACCTTGTCAGTCCGCTCCCAGGTGAACTCCGGCAGCTCCCGGCCGAAGTGGCCGTAGGCGGCGGTCTTTTTGTAGATCGGACGAAGGAGGTCCAGCTCCTCGATGATGGCACGGGGACGGAGGTCAAAGACCTCCCGGACTATCTGGGCGATGCGGGCGGACGGGATCTTGCCTGTGTTGGAGGTGTCCACCATGACCGACACCGGCTCGGCCACCCCGATCGCATAGGCCACCTGCACTTCGCACTTCTCGCAGAGCCCCGCAGCCACCAGGTTCTTTGCAACGTAGCGCCCCATGTAGGCAGCGGAACGGTCCACCTTGGAAGGGTCCTTGCCGGAGAACGCCCCGCCGCCGTGGGCGCCATGTCCGCCGTAGCTGTCGACGATGATCTTCCTTCCGGTCAGCCCGCAATCCCCCATCGGACCACCGATCACAAACCGGCCGGTCGGATTGATGAAGAACCGGGTTTTAGCATCCATCAGTCCCGCCGGAATGACCTTCCTGACGACTTCCTCGATGATCCCTTCCTTGATGGTCTCGTACGCCACCTCGGGGGTGTGCTGGGAGGAAACCACGATCGTGTCCACGTGGACCGGCCGGTCGTTCTCGTAGCGGATCGAAACCTGGGACTTGGAGTCGGGGCGGAGAAAGTCGAGCACGCCGCTTTTACGCACCTCGGCAAGTTTCTGGGTCAACTTGTGGGCAAACATGATCGACATCGGCATCAGCTCGGGGGTTTCGGTACAGGCATACCCGAACATCAGTCCCTGGTCGCCGGCCCCCTGGTCCTTGTAGAGGCCTTCCCCTTCGGTCACCCCCTGGGATATGTCGGGGGACTGCTTGTCGATGGAGGTGAGAACAGCACATGTTTCCCAGTCGAAGCCCATGGTGGAATCGTTGTAGCCGATCTCCCGGACCGTCTCGCGGACCACCTTCGGGTAATCGATGACGGCGCTGGTGGTAATCTCCCCGGCAATGACCGCCATCCCGGTGGTCACCATCGTTTCGCAGGCAACCCGGGACCTCGGATCCTGGGCAAGAATTGCGTCGAGAATGGCATCCGAAATCTGGTCGGCCACCTTGTCGGGATGCCCCTCGGACACCGATTCGGACGTAAAGATGTAGTCTGTCATCTCCATCTTAAAAAAACCTCCCACATCCGCCTGAACGGCGGAAAAATATTCGCAAAGACTTTATTTTCTATCATCTGCGCCACGTCATTGTCAAGCAGGAAAACGGCCGGAAAACTCTCCCGAGCCGTCCACATGGGGCTCTAAGATGAGGACTGGCGGATCGAAGTAGTCCGGGAAAAGTAGAAGGGGCAGGCCCGGTACGACTTTGTCGTTTCGTACCGACTAATCGAAGCTCTCCGCATAGCGGGCGGCGATCTCGCTCCTCAGGAAAGATTCGACATCCTGTGCGGTGGGAAAGGCAAGGGCCCGCGCCACCAGCGCCTCTGCTTCCCGCCGGGAACAGCGGCGCAGGATCCTTTTTACCCTGAGGAGGGAAACGGCATTCATCGAGAGCTCATCGAAGCCGAGTCCCAGAAGGATCGGGAGATACTCCGGCTCCCCCGCCATCTCCCCGCACATGCAGGCGTCGATGCCGGCTGCGTGGGCGGCGTCCACTACCATCTTCAGGGAACGCAAGACTGCCGGATGGAGCGGCTCATAGAGGTGGGTGAGGTGCTCGTTGGTCCGGTCGATGGCGAGCGAATACTGGATCAGGTCGTTCGTGCCGACGCTGAAGAAATCGACTTCGCGCGCCAGGAGGTCGGCAACGATCACGGCGGACGGGATCTCGATCATGATGCCGATCTCGATCCCCTCGTCGAAGGGGACACCTTCATCCCGGAGCTCCCGTTTCGCCTCCTCCAGCAGCGCCTTGACCGCCCGGATCTCGGCGACTCCAGACACCATGGGGAAGAAGATCCGCACCTTCCCCAGGGCTGAGGCCCTGAGAATCGCCCGCAGCTGGGGCTTGAAGGTTTCCGGCTGGCGCAGCGACAGGCGGATCGCCCTGAGTCCCAGGGCTGGGTTCAGTTCATCCGCCAGGTTCAGGCCGGGCACAAACTTGTCCCCCCCCACATCGAGGGTGCGGATGGTCACCGGATGGGGCGCCATCTCCCGCACCACCGCGGCATAGGTGGCAAACTGCTCCTCCTCGCCGGGTAGTTTCTCGCGGTTGAAGAAGAGCATCTCGGTCCGGTAGAGCCCGATCCCCTCCCCGCCGTGACCCTTGAGGGAGGCGATCTCCTCGATGAATTCCACGTTCCCCTTGAGGCTCATCCGGTGGCCGTCAGTCGTCTCGGCGGGGAGGTCCTTGAGCTTCAGGAGTTCCAGTTCCAGGTATTCGTAACGCTGCTTGCGGCGGAGGTAGCCCCGGAAGGTCTCCTGGTCGGGGTTGATGACCACCACGCCGGCGGAGCCGTCGATGACCAGGACATCCCCGTCTCCGACCTCGGCTGTGACCCGCTCCAGACCGACCACGGCCGGTATTTCCAGTGCCCGGGCAAGGATCGCAGAGTGGGAGGTCTTCCCCCCCAGGTCGGTGACGAAGCCGATCACCTTGGACTTGTCGATCTGGAGGACGTCGGCCGGCGACAGATCGTGGGCGACGATGATCGCCCTCCCCTCCACGTCGTTGACCGACTCCTGATGCGCCCCCACCATGCAGCGCAGCACCCGCTCGCCGACCGTTTCCACATCGCCGCTCCTCTCCCGCAGGTACTCGTCGCCGATTTCGGCAAAAAGCGCCTTGAACTTCGAGAGGGTCCGCTGCAGGGCGGCCTCGGCGTTGATCCGCTCGGTTTCGATGGCCTCAACGGTCTCGCGGGACAGCATGCTGTCCCGCAGGATCATGAGGTGGGCGTCAATAACATAGAGGTGCTCGGGACCGCGGGCGGTCTCAAGCTCCCGCTTGATTCCCCGCAGCTCCGCTTCTGCCGCGTCAAGCGCATCGGTGAAACGCGCAACCTCGGCAGGGATCTCGGCGGGATCGATTTCGGACTCCACCACCGCAACCCGGCTCCGGTCAGTAATCCTGACCGGGCCGATGGCGATCCCCGGAGACGCCCCTATTGCGGTGAGTTCCCTGTTTTTAGTCTTCGCCGAAACCATTCTTGACGAGTTCCCCCAGGACGGCCATCGCCTCCTCTTCGTCCTCCCCCTCGACCTTCAGGCGGATGACGGTTCCCTTGGCCGCGGCAAGCATCATGATCCCCATGATGCTTTTGCCATTCACCTCGACCCCTTCCCGCTCGATCCTGATCTCCGAGTTAAAGCGGGTGGCGGTCTTGACCAACAGGGCCGACGCCCGGGCATGGAGCCCAAGCTTGTTGACAATGGTAAATTCCTGTTCCTGCATATGCCTATAATCTTTCTTATGTTATGCAGCAATTGTAAGAAACGTGAATTTTTGATTCGGCCTGCGGCCTCATCCTTCGGGGCGGCCAACTGGTCGAGTCACAAGGCGGCCCCGTACGACAACGCAGAGATTGCGGAAAGGTCACGTTTCTCCTATTTCTTCAGATAATCCCCCGCTACCGAGATGCTCTCCCGGCCGCACTTCTTCAAGGACTCGGCCAATTCGGCCACGCCCTGCGACGTGCGGTCCGAGGCAAACTTTATCACCATCGGGAGGTTGACACCGGTCAGGACCTCAACCCGGTTCTCCTCGAGAAAGGAAAGGCCCATGTTGGACGGAGTCCCCCCGAACATGTCGGTCATGATGATCACGCCGTCACCATCGACCGTCTTGAGCGCTTCCACAATCGTTTCCCGAATCCCGTCCACCCCGGCTTCGGGGCCGATGCCAATGGCTTCGGCCAGTTCGATTTTTCCCACTATCATCTCCGCAGCGGTCAACAGTTCACGGGCAAGCCCTGCATGGGCAACGAGCAGCAGTCCTATCATGGCTTCATCCTTTATTCATGTCGCGGTGAGTAACCTTCACGCTAATCTTTTTCCCCTCGAAGAAACTCCGCAACTCTTCGACAATCACAACCGAGCGATGCCTCCCTCCGGTACAGCCGATGGAAATGGTGAGGTACGATTTCCCCTCGCGCCGGTACCCGTCCAGGAGGAAATCCAGGAGCGCACGGAACTTGTCGAGGAAATTTCCCGTCACGGGTTTTTCCAGCACGTACTGCCTGACCTTGGGATCGAGGCCGGTAAACGGCTTCAGCTCCGGAACGAAATGGGGGTTCGGCAAGAAGCGGACATCCATCACGAGGTCGGATTCGAGGGGAATGCCAAAGCGATAGCCGAAGGATTCCACGTGGACCGTCATCTCCCGGGCACCTTGCTCCCCTTTGATCCGGGCGATGACCAGTTCCTTCAGTTGGTGGACGTTCAGTTCGGAGGTGTCGATGACAGTGGTGGCAAGCCGGCGAAGCCCGGCGAGTTGCTCCCGCTCGAAGCGTATCCCTTCGGGGACCGAACCGCTCTCAAGGGCGGGATGGCGGCGGCGCGTCTCGGAAAAACGCCGGACCAGGACCTCATCTGTCGCATCGAAAAATATGACTTCGACCGCATGACCGGCCTCCCCCAGTTCCTGGAACACCGTCTCGAAACCTTTGAGAAAATCCCGGCCGCGGATGTCCATCACCAGGGCCACGTCCCGGACCCGTTCTTTGGACTTTTCCACCAGCTCGGTGAAGGTCGGGATCAGGGTCACCGGCAGGTTGTCGAGGCAGAAAAAGCCCTCGTCCTCCAGAACGCGCACCGCCGTCGATTTCCCCGAGCCTGACAGACCGGTGATGATCAGGATCCGCATCCTACTCCACCTCGTCCCCAAGCGGGCGAATATCTAGGCGGGACAGGAGCTTCTCGTGAAACTCCCTGGCCGAATGGTACCCCATCCCCTTGAGGAGGAAATTCCTGGCCGCCACCTCGATGATGGAGGTGAGGTTGCGGCCGGGGCGAACCGGGATTTTCAGGTGGGGAAGGTCGACCCCCAGAATTGTGTGCACCTGGTCGTCGATCCCGAGCCGGTCGTACTCCTGCTGCGGGTCCCACTCGATCAGCTCCAGCACGAGGTGAATGATCTTCTTTTCCCGGATGGAGGAGACGCCGTACAGGTCCTTGATGTTGATGATGCCGAGGCCGCGTATCTCCATGTGATGCTGGATCGTCTCGCCTGCCTGGCCGACCAGGGCAGCCGGCACCTTCTTCTTTATGTAGATGATGTCATCCGCCACCAAACGGTGTCCGCGGATCACCAGGTCGAGAGCGCACTCGCTCTTGCCAATGCCGCTCTTCCCCAGCAGCAGCACCCCCACTCCAAGGACATCCACCAGCACGCCGTGCACATGGGTTGTCGGGAGGAGCCGTTCTTCCAGGAACTTGGTGATGAGAGAAATGAAGGTGGATGACTGGAGGGGGGTCACCAGGAGCGGAATGCCGGCCTTCTCCGCCTCCATCTTCAGGAAGCCGGGGGGATCGAGCCCTTTGGTAACGATAAAACAGGAGATCGGAAAGCTGCAGAGCTTGCCGATATACCTGATCGCCTGATGCTCGTCGAGTTGCCGCAGGTACGAAATTTCCGTGTTACCCAGTACCTGGAGCCGGTCGGGATGGAGGTGTTCCGTATAGCCGGTCAGGGCAAGCCCCGGTTTCTGGATTCGCGAGCTGTAGATCCTGTGGGATATCCCCTTTTCGCCGGCTACCAGGTCGAGATCAAGTCCGTACTCTTCGTCCTTCAGGAGGTCGTCGATTGAAAGGCTGATGGTATTCAATAGCGGCTGTCCTGTTCCCGGATGATTTCATACATCGCAGCGGCATCAGGCGCGTCGAGGAGCGCCCTACGAACATCGGAATCCTTGAGGATCCTGGATATCCGGGCCAGCAGCTTCAAATGCACGCCGACTGCGTCTTCGGACGCCATGATGAGAAACAGGAGGTAGACCTTCCTGCCGTCAAGGGCATCGAAATCAATCCCTTTCAGACTGCGGCCGAACACGAGCACCGGCCTGGCAAGCCGCTTGAGCTTGCCGTGGGGGATGGCGATCCCGTCCCCAATGCCCGTGCTTCCGAGTCGTTCCCGCTCCAGGAGGATTTTCAGCAGTTCTTCCCGGTCAAGACCGGAATGCCGCTCGACAGCTTTCGCGGCCAACTCCCGGAGCACCCCTTCTTTCGTATCTGCCGACACGGCGGGGATTATATCCTCCGCCTGCAGAAGACCGTTGATTTTCATCCACCCCTCGAAGAATCACGGGGGGAGCAGGGGTCGCGTCCCCCTGGCCCGCCCGTGATGTGCGGAACGACCGGTGCGTCAGAAAGATTACCTCTTCTGTGGTTCGATCAGTCCGTAGTCTCCGTCCTTGCGGCGATAGATGACGTTGATCGTCTCGGTTGTCGCGTCGGTAAAAATGAGGAAGTCCTTGTGCAAAAGGTCCATCTGCATGACCGCCTCCTCCACAGACATCGGCTTGATGGAGAAGGTTTTGGTCCGGATCACCACCGGGGTCTTCCGCTGCTCGATGCTCTCGGCTTCGACAATGCTTTTTTTGACCTGGCGTGCAAGGGATTCAGGGGCGGGCTTGTGCTCCTTGATCCGCTCTTTGTAGCGGCGAAGTTGGCGCTCGATCTTATCCACCACCGCATCGACGGCCGCGTACATGTCGTTGGTCTCTTCCGACGCCTTGATGGTGATCCCCTTGGCGGTCAGGGTAATCTCCGCACTGTGACGGATTTTTTCAACGGTCATGAACACCTGAGCAACCATCGGCTCGTCGATGTATTTCTTAATCCTCTCCAGCTTCTCCTCTGCGTAGCTTTTCAGGGCGTCGCTCGGCTCCAGATGCCGGAATGTCGTGGTGATCTGCATAAATGGCCTCCTCGGTTAAATTCGGTTTCTAGTTTCACGTTTCAGGTTTCTTGTCCCTCTGTTTTAAGTTTAACTCCAAACGTGAAACTTGAAACCGCTTTTCAGAACATTCTCTTCCGTTCCGACGACGAACCGATCCGGAGCATTTCCCGGTACTTGGTGACGGTTCGTCGGGCGATCTCGATGCTGTCTTTCGCCAACAGTTCCGCCAGGCGCTGGTCGCTGTATGGCCTGCGGGGGTCTTCGCCGTCGATGATCTCCTTGATCTTGTTTTTGACGCTTTCGGAAGCGATGAAATCGCCGCCGGTCACGGAGATGCCGCTGTTGAAGAAGTACTTCAGTTCGAACAGTCCCTGCGGGGTCTGCATGTATTTGTTGGTGGTAACGCGGCTGATGGTGGACTCGTGCATCCCGATGTCCTCGGCGATGTCCCGCAGCACGAGCGGCTTCAGGTATTCTATCCCCCGGTCGAGGAAATCGCGCTGGAACTTCACCAGGCTCTTGGCCACTTTGTAGATGGTCCGCTGCCGCTGTTGGATGCTCTTGATGAGCCAGACTGCGGAACGTACCTTGTCGCTGATGTACTCTTCGGCCACGGCATCGAGCGCCTTCCCCCCTTTCCCCTCGCCGGTGTAGGCCGGGTTGAGCCTCAGGTTCGGCAGGCCGTCATCGTTGAGGACCACGACATAGTCGTCGCCAACCTTGTAGACGAAGATATCCGCCGAGATATACTGGACATCTTCCTGTCCGTACACCCGCCCCGGGTTCGGATCAAGGCTGGCAATGATCTTCGCCGCGATCAGCACATCGTTGACATCCACCCCTTCCGCTCGGGCTATCTGCTTGTAGCGCCTGGTCTCCAGGTCCTTCAGGTGCTTCAGCAGAATCGCCTCGACCAGGCTCCCCCCCATGCCAAGATGGCGCACCTGGAGAAGCAGGCACTCGCGCAGGTCCCGGGCCGCAACCCCGACCGGGTCGAACTCCTGCACCTTGGCGAGGACCGCCTCGATGAACGACTCATCTGCCTGGGTAGCGGCCGCGATATCGGCCAGGGAAGCACGGAAATAGCCGTCTTCGTCGATATTGCCGATCAATTCCGTCCCGACCAAGGCTTCCTCCTCGGTCAGCCGGGTCAGATTGAGCTGCCACATCAGGTGGTCGAACAGCGTCCCCTTTTTGGTCAGGATATTTTCATAGGAAGGACGGTCTTCGTCATCATCGCGGTACTGCTCGCCCGAGCTGAAGTTGTACCCCTCGATGTAGGAATCCCAATCCATCTCCGACAGGGTTTCCTCTCCTGCCTTGACCTCCTTGAATTCCCCAGTTTCATCTGCGGGAGCCGGTTCACTTTCCAGGACCTCCAGCTGATCGGCTTCCCTGATCTCCTCCATCTCCGGCGCCTCATCCAGCACCGGATTCTCCTCCAGCTCCTGCCGAACGACGTCCTGCAACTCGAGCCGGGAAAGCTGGAGAAGCTTGATGGCCTGCTGCAGCTGGGGGGTCATCACCAGCTGCTGGGAAAGCTTCATTTGTTGGCGCATCTCAATGGCCATAAACCGTTACACCTTTACCAAAGTTCAGCGTTCAATGTGCGGTGTTCGACGTTGAACCTGGAACGTTGAACTTGACATCTCTTAGAGTCTGAATTTCTCCCCCAGATAGATCTCCCGGGCCTTCTTGCTCTCAGCGATCTGGGCCGGGTTGCCGCATTCGAGGATTTCACCGTTGTTCAGGATGTAGGCCTTGTCGCAGACCCCGAGGGTTTCACGCACGTTATGGTCCGAAATGAGGATGCCGATCCCTCGCTCCTTCAGGTCGGTAATGATGTTCTGGATGTCGATCACCGCCAGCGGATCGATCCCGGCAAACGGCTCGTCCAGAAGGATAAAAGCGGGATTGGTGGCGAGCGCCCGGGCGATCTCCACCCGCCGCCTTTCTCCACCCGACAGGGCAAACCCTTTGCTGCCGGCAATGCGGGTGAGCCCGAACTCAGCCAGCAGCTCTTCCACCCGTATCCTGCGCTGCGCCGCCGAGATCCCCATGGTTTCCAGGACCGCCAGCAGGTTTTCCTCCACCGTCAGTTTGCGGAAGACCGACGGTTCCTGGGGAAGGTAGCTGATTCCACGGCGGGCACGGAGGTACATCGGGAGCTCCGTTATGTCATCCTCGCCCAGGTAGACATGGCCGCTATCCGGACGGGCAAGCCCGACCACCATGTAGAAGGTGGTGGTCTTGCCAGCCCCGTTCGGCCCCAGAAGCCCCACCACCTCCCCGGAGGAGAGGTCGAGGTCGACGCCGTTCACCACGGTGCGGTTGCTGAAACTTTTCTTCAGTCCCTTCGTGTGGAGGGTCAGCTTAGGGCTTTGTGTCGCCACTTTTCCCCTTTTCCTTCGGATGAATGACCGCTTCCACGCGCTCCTTGGGGCCGCCGCCGGTCACCACGCTTTTCTGCTCATCCACAAAATAGGTAATAACCTTCCCCGTTATGACATCTTCCCCTTGGGAAACCTTCGGGTTGCCGTCAAGGACTATCGTCCCCTTCTTGTTGTCGTATACCGCGTGCTCCGCCTCGCCATGACGGTTCCCCTGGACAATTCGGACGTTTCCGGATGCCTCCACCTTCTCCACCTCCTGGCTGGTTGCCCCGTACCTGATCACCAGCTTTTCGGAGTAGATGACGACGTCCCCCTGCCGGGCGGAAACCTTGCCGCTGAAGGTGGCGGTCCTGGAAGCATTGTCGGTCACAAGCTCGTTGGATTTGATCTGGATCGGCAGACTGCTCCGCTCCGGCGGAGCGGCCTGGGCGGAAGCAAGGCCGACAGCCAGGGACAGGCAGACCAGAATGACGCGAAAGCCGCGTGTCATGGCTTAACCTTCCCGGGACTATAGCTGGCTGTTACCTCGTGCATGATCTTCGCCTGTTTCGTATCCACCCTGAACTCCATCCCGACCCCTTCCACCGCCAGGTCGACGTCGTTGAATTTAACCCGGTCGACGGTCTTGAGCAGGGAACGGGCGGCGCTGTATGCAATCTGTCCCGTGGTAAACTGCATGCCTGACTCGCTCTTGGCAATAACATTGCCGACCAGTTCCACGTCCCTGGTCTTCGGGTGATAATCGGCCCTATCGGCGGTCAGGACGATGCCTCCTGTTTTACCCGCCAGCGCCACCTCAAGACGGATACCGGTCAGGCGGACGATCTCTCCCACCTTATCGTATTCCCCCTTGTCGGCCACGAGATCCCACTTCTTTATGCCGCCCTTGGTTTCGGTGTAGTGGATTTTTTGCAGGGAAACATCAATATTTTTGGGAAGACTGGGCAGGACCGGCCCGCTCCTCATTCCCCGGTATGCTTTCAGAGCAATTGCCGCTGCCAGGGCAAGGACCGCACCAATGATGACCAGGGCCAACAGTTGCCTGATTTTACTCAGATTTATCATAATTCCGGGCAAAGTATACCATTATCAAACGTAGGTGTAAAGCGGTTTTAGCGGGAAATGAACGTTTTGGCACAAAGATTGAAGAAGGGCGCGATTTTCGCGCCCTTCTTGTCCCGTCACCCTGCAAAACGCCGGCTCACGTCACGGATATCACCGAGTCCGTCCCCTTTCCCCTTCTTTCCGTGCCTGCATACTCCTGCGGCGAGCCCACCCCCCGTATCGGATCCTTCCCAAGCTCGGCCCAGCCACTCGACCGCTTGAAGGCAACGATTTGCTTCGAGGCAATCAGGTCATCCAGTTCATGGCTCTGGACGATGCTGTAGACTTCATTTTCGTACCGGACCACAATCTCCATCGCACACTCCCCTTTGCAGCGCACCCCGTCAGCCGCTACAGTTTGCCAGCCACTACATAGTGTACCACACGTTCACCGGCGTGGTTCACGTGACAGTTTTTGCGTGGAAGAGTCAGAGAAAATAGCGGGCGGCGACCGCTTCCCAGGCTCCCTGTTCCTTGAGGATCAGGTCGCACACCTCCCGCACCGCGCCCCACCCCCCTCTGTTCCGGGCAATGAAGTGTACGCGGTTGAGCACCTCCTCCACCGCATCCGCCGGCGCCGCGGCGAAACCGACCCGGGAGAGGATCGGGATGTCGATCACGTCGTCCCCCATGAAGGCGATCTGGTCGTCGGCAAGCCCGGTTTCCTGAAGGATCTCCCGGTAGACGGCCAGCTTGTCCAGCGTCCCCTGGTAAACACGGGTAATGCCGAGTTCGGCGGCCCGGTTGGTGACTACCAGCGACTTCCGGCCGGAGACGATCCCGACCTCGATCCCGGCCCGCTGCAGGAGCTTGATGCCGTGGCCGTCCTTGACGTTGAAGAACTTGCTCTCGATCCCGTTGGAATCGAAGATGATCCGGCCGTCGGTCATGACGCCGTCAACATCGAGGAGAAGGAGTTTTGTTTTGGCGAGTCTGTCGTTCATGTGTATTTCCAAAGGAACGCGATTTTTTGATTCGGCCTGCGGCCTCACCCTTCGGGCAGCCTTCGCTGTCCAATTCCTGTGTAATTGTCGCTAGGTCAAGGCGTGCAAGGAGCGGGGCGCGAGGCGGGAGGTACGTTGAGCGCCTCACGACGAAGCACAACGCAGAGATAGCGGAAAAGGCGCGTTCCTAGGCTATCCCCGCTTTCAGCAGGTCATGCAGGTGTATAATCCCCACCGGCCGGTCTCCATCATTCTCGAAGACGAACAGGGAAGTGATGGCGTGCTCCTCCATCTGCTGGAGCGCCCCCGCTGCCAGGTCGGCACGGTCGATCCGCTTCGGGTTGCGCTTCATCAGCTCCCCGGCGGGGCGGTCGAGGAAATCGGTCCCCTTTCCCAGGGCACGGCGCAGGTCGCCGTCGGTAATGACCCCGGTGAGCCTGCCGGCGGCGTCAGTCACACCTGTAATCCCGAGCCCCTTGGAGGTTATCACGAACAGCGCCTCCCGCATCGGGGTCCCTTCCTCCACCAGGGGGACGGCATCCCCTTTGTGCATCAGGTCTTCCACCCTGAGGATCAGCCTCTTGCCGAGCGAGCCGCCGGGATGGAATAGGGCGAAGTCCTCCGCCTTGAACCCGCGCTGCTGGAGGAGCGCCACCGCCAGCGCGTCCCCCATGGCGAGGGTCGCCGTGGTGGACGCGGTGGGGGCCAAACCGAGCGGGCAGGCCTCCTCCTTCACCGAGATGTCGAGGAAAACGTCCCCCGCCTTGGCAAGCGTCGACGCGGGGTTCCCCGCCACCGAAATCAGTCGTGCCCCGAGACGCTTGATTACCGGCAGGATGCGGATCACCTCCTCGGTCTCACCGCTGTTGGAGATGGCGATCACCACATCACCCTTCATGATCATCCCGAGGTCGCCGTGGATCGCTTCGCCGGGATGAAGGAAAAAGGCGGGGGTACCGGTAGAGGCCATGGTGGAGGCGATCTTCTGGCCGATCAGCCCCGATTTCCCCATGCCGGTTACCACCACCCGCCCCTTGGAGGCAAGGATCAGCTCCACCGCCCGGGCAAACTCACCGTTGATCGCCTCGGCCAGGGCAAGGAGCGCCTCGGCCTCGATCCGGATCACTTTTTTCGCTTCTTCGAGAATCAAGAAAACCTCGGTTCAAAGTTCAAAGTTCAAAGTTCAAGGTTCAAGGTTCAAAGTTCAAGGTTGTTGATTCCAACGTTGAACCTTGAACCTTGAACATTGAACATAGAACGTTTAACGTTATTTCACGATGGCGTCGATGGCTTTAAGCTTCTTCAACAACGCCGGCAGATCATCCAGCTTGATGGAATTGGGCCCGTCGCAGAGCGCCTTTTCCGGACTCTCGTGGACCTCCATGAAGATCCCGTCGATCCCGGTTGCCACTGCGGCCCGCCCGAGGTACTCCACGAATTCGCGCTGGCCGCCCGACGAGCCCCCCTGGCCGCCGGGGAGTTGAACGCTGTGGGTAGCGTCGAACACCACCGGGAAGCCGGTCTTGCGCATGATGGGGAGGCTGCGCATGTCGGAAACCAGGTTGTTGTAGCCGAACGACACCCCGCGCTCGGTCAGGATGATCCGGTCGTTGCCGGCGGAAAGCGCCTTCCCCACAACGTTTTCCATGTCCCACGGGGCGAGGAACTGCCCCTTCTTGACGTTGATCACCCGGCCGCTCCGCGCCACCGCCACCACCAGGTCGGTCTGGCGGCAGAGGAAAGCGGGCACCTGCAGCACGTCGAGCACCTCGGCCGCGGGGGCGACCTGCTCGATGGAATGAATGTCGGACAGGACCGGGACCCCCATCGTCTCCTTCACCTTGGCGAGAATGCGGAGCCCCTCCTTGATCCCCGGCCCGCGGTACGAAGTGACCGAGGTGCGGTTTGCCTTGTCGTACGACGCCTTGAAGATCAAGGGGACCGACACGCCGTTGGCGATGGTCATGAGGCGCTCTGCACAGTGGAGCGTGGCCGCCTCGTTTTCCATGACGCACGGCCCGGCAATCAGCACGAGCGGCCGGGTGCCGCCGATCTTCACGTTTCCGATGGTAATTTCTTTGACCACGTTAGCTCCATGTGAGATGTTACGTCCCAGCTCACTGTTTCTTGCTCTCCAGCGCCGCGGCGATGAACGCCCTGAACAGCGGA
>DATJLB010000208.1:0-9704 GCA_035490915.1 Geobacteraceae bacterium | reverse complement strand
GTCAGTTGCGGCCGGTACTGGAAGGCGGCGCCGTCGAAATTGAGGTCCGGGTACCAGACCAGGTCGGTAAAGAACCAGGGGTTGGTGAACCTCCCGCCCCACAAGGTCAGGGAGGGGTCAGGACTCCACTTGACGAAGGCCTTGTCCAAAACGATGGATTTGTTATTGAGTGAATCGCCCAACGTTGCGTTGGGAGAAGGATTGCTCGTGGTACCGGTCGACAGCCCGATGCCAACCTCGGTCTCGTCGGCGACCTTCGCCGTCGCCCCGAGCCGTGCGCGGATGCGGAGACGGTCCCTTTCGACCGTGGTGTTCATGAGCTGCGATGGGTTGGCGGGCTGCTCGAACGCGCCGTTGTCCGAGCCGAAAAAGTCCCCTTCGTACCGCAGGCGGAAGTCGCCGTTGAAGCGGATGGTCTGCCACCATTCGTGTTTCAGCTTTTCCTCGATCTTGCTGTCGATCTGCCACGCTACATCGTTCTCGATCCGGCCGATGTACTCTTTCTCCTTGGTTTCGAGAACGGCAGAAATGGCGCCCGACAGGTATCTGCTCCGGTAGATCTTCTCCAGCCGATCCGCTTCGTCACCCGAAATGATCCCCATCGTCCTCATACGCCCGAGGATCTGCTCCACGTCTTTTGTTTCGACGAAAAGGTCGTCGAAATCGGCGGCCTTGTTCCCCCGCTTGACCCATCGCTCCCGCAGCTTGTCGATAAATACCCGGTCCTCATCGGGGAGGATGAGGTTTTCCCTCTTGGGGAGACTTGCCGTCGCGGCTTCGACATTTTCCTCCATGTCGCGCCGCGGACTTCTGGCAAGGTAGAGCTCGTCCAGCTTGTCCGCTTCGGTTGCGGAGAGCGCCCCCATGACCCGCATCCTGCCGATGACGTCCGGCACCGTCGAATGGGCAGCCAGGGCATCGAAATCCTCCCCCTCACTGCCGCTCGTGATCCAGCGCTCCTTCAGCTTGACGAGGAAAACCGCGTCGACCTGCGAAGAGACAGGCTTTTTCCCAGCCTGTCCCGTAACGGCGACGCCAGCGGGCTCCGCCACTATTTCTCCCGAGGCTGGGACGGCAGAGCCGAGGAATCCCGCGGCCTCCCGGTCGCTGATCAACCCTTTCGCCCGCAATAGATCGACCAGCCCGTGCAGTTCTCCGGCCGGCACTTCGCCGGTGCCCGACCTTTTGAGCAGATCGGCGGCCTCCGGGTCGGTAATCAGTTTCTTCCTTTTCAGCAGATCGACTATGGAGCGCAGGGAAGCGCCATCACCGCCCGCGGGCGTCTTCTCCCCCGCGTACACGGCGGAAAATCCCAGGGTGCAAAAAAATATCAGGGTACAACCGGTCAAACGTGCGCACCAGCGCTTCATAATCCCTCCAAAATAATGTGTTCATGGGACTTCTCCAGCTTTGCCATGTTCAAGGCCTAGCTATCCCTGCGAGCTTATCTTGAGCGTCATCCCCGAAGGCATCCCTTCCGGAGGGGGCTCACTCAGCTTCAACCCCCGCAGGGTCGTCCTGATGGCCTCGTCCACCCTGTCGTCTCCGGAGGAGTTGACGATCTGGGAGGTCAGCACCCTTCCCTGACTGTCAAGGGAGATCTTCACCAGCGCATGAAGTTTGCCCTTCGGGATGCCGCCGTTCTGGTCGAGTGTTTTCCTGACCCGGCTCTTGATTTCTTCCTGCATCTTCGCGACGTAGCCGCCGTACCTGGTCAGGAGCGACAGCCGGTTCAGCCCCCCCTTCCCGCCGCCACCGCCGAGCGTGATGGAGCGCCCCCCCTTGATGCCGCCTCTCAGACCGAAGGCGTCGGAACCGGCGCCCCCCTCCCCTTCGACGCCGAGCTCGCTGCCGGCTGGGGTGTTGTCCTGGGGCTGGTCCTGGGCCTCCTGGGGCTGTGGAGTATCGACGGGGGTCTCGATGGTCTGCTTGGGCGCCTCCTTCGGGACTTCCGGCTCGGGTGGTTTTTCCTTAACGTCAGGAGGCGGGGGCGGTTTCAGCAGGGTGACGGTGGAGATCTGCTCCTTTTTCCGTGGCCCGACATTGGTCAGCATCACCCTGATCACAAAACCGACGGCTGCCAGGAATACGAGGCCGATCACCCCCGGCACCAGGAAGTTCTGGTAAGGTGTTTTCTGCTTCTTATGCTTATGGTCGGTCATCGTAGATAGGGCCTATTTCACCAGCTTCTGGGTTACGAGGCCCAGTTGGGTTATCTCGAGCTTCTGTAACAGGTCAAGCACCTCGATGATGTTCTTGTAGGAGATCTTCTCGTCCCCGCGCACGACCACCGGGAGGTTCGGGTCGGACGCCTTGTACTGGCGCAGCCGCGTCTCCAACTCCGCCAGCGTGACGGGAAAGCTGTCCAGGAAGATGGTCCCCTCGGCGGTGATGGTGATCGCCTTGGTGGTCGGCTTGATCTTGCTCGCCGCCGCGCTCGCCTTCGGAAGGTTGACGCTGATCCCCTGGACCGACGCGGTAACGACGATCATAAACACCACCAGAAGGTTCCAGGCGAGGTCGAGCATCGGCACGACGTTGATCTCGACTACCTCATCATGGTCATCGGACGGCGCTTTCATGCCCCCTCCCCATGGAATCCCTCGACCCGCAGGGCGTACTCCTCGATGAAATGGCGCGTCTCCACGTTCAGGTTTTTCATGTGCAGCACCAGGAAGCTGTAAGCGAACAGGGCCGGAATCGCCACCAGGAGCCCGAACAGGGTGCAGGCAAGCGCCGAGGCGACCCCTGGGGCGATGGCGGAGAGGTTCGCCTCACCCGCCTCCGCCAGGCTGGCGAAGGTGTTCATGACCCCCCAGACCGTGCCGAGGAGCCCCCAGAAAGGCCCTCCCGAGATGCCGAGGGTCAGGACGATCATCCAGGCGTTCATCCGCCTGGTTTCGTCCGAGTTGGCCCGGTCGAGGGCGGCGCGGAAGATGTTCAGGGCCGACGGAGTGAGTGTTACCTCCTCCTTGTCCCCTCGCTGCTTTTCGACCCAGTGCATGATCTGGTTGTGACCCGCCTTGTAGATGCGGAAGAGGCTGGAGTGCTCGAAAGAGTCATCCTCCTGGTCAAGCTCCAGCGGGTCGTGCAAGTTATTGAAGCTCTCCAGGAACGCCTCGTTCCCCCTCTTGATCTTCTGCAGGCGGGTAAATTTGCTGATGAACACACCGGCAGCGAGGAAGAGCATGGACGTACAGAGGGCGATGATCAGCCAACCGTCAAAGGTGATGCTTTTGGCGGTGACCTTGATGAGACGGATCGTGAGGTTTTCCCCTCCCCCCTTGCCGCTCTCCTCCTGCTGGTAGGCGACCATCTTGCCGTCCGCCCCCTGGCTGGCTACGGCCGCGGCAATCCACGCGGCAGGGCGCGCCACGTTGGCAAGCTCCACTTCGTCCAGGTCCCCCGCAAAGGCGTTCTGGCCCGCCATGGACGCGCCGATGGCGATCTCTGCGGCCGGAGACGGCAGCGCGGCGAACAGGTTCACCGCGGACACCTGCTGGCCGTCCACGTACAGCGCCGCGATCTGCTTCTCTGAATCGGCGGAGACGGCAATATGGTGCCATGCCTTTAGGGAGAGAGCCGCCCTTTTGTCGCTCGCGACCGGTTGCTTGCCGTTTGCCCCGACCCGAAGATAAGGGCGGTCCTGGTCGATGCCGACAATGATCGACTGCTTGCCGTCCTCCCAGGAAAGGAGATGGGCGTCGTTCTGGGGGGCGTCGAACCGGACCCAGGCCGAGAAGGTGAGTCCCTTGGCGAAATTGAGCGATGGGGAACGCTGCACGACGATTTTGTCGCCGGTACCCTTGAAGGTGAAACCGGTGCCGATCACCGTCTGGGTGCCGTGTCCACCTCCGAAGGCAGAGGCGTGATTGCCGTAGGACGTGGCATCCTTGGGGGCCCCGTCGGGCTCGCTCAGGTGATAGACCAGGACCTGGTTCGTGTCGTAGGTGCCGCCGTTTTCCTGGGCGGCCGGGGCCGAGTCGTTGCCGTAGTATACCCAGATGGAATCCTGGTTGCCTCCCCCGGCAAGCTGCGGGACCTTGACCCAGACCAGCGCTATCTCCAGCTTCGGATCGAATTTCTCGATGTGGAACTTGAGCGGCGTCTTGTCGTCGGCGCTCATGAACCTGAGGTCGGAACCGTCGCTTTTCGCGTTCCCGAAGGTGAAGTTCCCCGTATGGAGCCTGACCAGCACCGGCACGTCTGCGAGGTTGTCCTTGATGTTCGCCCCCTTGTCGCTCAGGTCGAAGGCGATCTTGCGCCGGTACTGCCATTTGGCGTCCCACCAGGCGTCCGCCTGGACGACTCCCGCAACCATGGTGAGAAGCACCAGCATTCCCGCGATTCTCCCCAGTCTTCCGAACCGATTCCTTGCCATGAAGTTCCTCCGTTACGATATCTCGACTGCCCCGCCATTCCTGACAGACCGCGGCCATACCGCCGCGCGCTTTCACGAACGTGTTAAGGTACCTCACCTTTGTTACATTTCCATGACAGTCGTGAAAGATTTGAGCAAAACAAAGTGGACAGACTGGCGGGACATTATTTCATAAACGAGGCGTCGCATCCGGTTGTATCAGATGCATTAAGTACAGGTTCAGGGATGGTCAGTTCTTCCAACTCTTTTTCGCAGAATTTTCCTGACGTATTTTCGCGATGAATGCATTGGCGGCAACGTTATCAGGGTCGATTGTCAGTGTATTTTCGAAGCATCCTATGGCTTTATCCTTATCTCCCTTTTCATACAGGTACTTGCCGAGTCGCCAATAGATATCACTCTGGTAAGGGTCACCTTTCAAAGTCTCAATCATGTGGGTGAAGAGAGTCTCACTGTCATGCCATGTCGTTGTTTGCTTTAAACTGAGGACACCGAGAAACAGTACAATCAGAGCCGAAACTGAGGCCGTGGTCAGGAAATATGTACGGCTCTTGACTTTCAGCAGAATGAAGGCCGCACATACTGTGAAGGAGATCGATGGAAGGAGAGAATATCTGTCCACATGGTAATGCGGATGCTCGAAGAATCCCATGACGGGCACCAGCAGTACACAATACGAAAGTAGTGTCGCCATCGCCAGAGGACACCTTCTGCTATAGACAACCGCGAGGGCAAGGACGGCAAACACCCCGGCGGCCCGTGCCAGGAAAGGAACGGACAAGGGATCGAAATAAACCAGGGTGGAATATACCGGCGCAAGATCGAAGGGGTAAAACGGTCGATAGGCGTAGTAGGCGACTATGTAGCTGGCTTGCATGAACCTGTCCAGCAGGCCGAATTCCGACAAGGGAACCGGCGGCTTCCAGACACCCGCCGAGTGGACCCTGACGATGACGGAGATAAGGCCGATACTTACCGCGGGAACGGCAAAGAGCAATTTCTCCAGTATTACCTGTCTCGCCGCCTGTGTTCGCAGCCATCCCTTGTCGCCGCCGATGCGTTTGAAGAGAAATATATCGAGAATGAAATAGACCACAAAAAAGGTAATCCCGTTGGCATAGGAAAAAACCGACAGAACATAAAACACGAACGACATGGCCATGGCCTGGATATATTTCCCGCGCCGGGTGCCATGCTCGTGCGCCGTCACATAACAGAGAGCGGAGAGCAGCACAAAGAAAAGGGCCTGGCAATATGTGCGGTCGGTGGCCCAGGCAACGGGCTCGACGCGCAACGGGTGCAGCGCCCAGAGCAGCGTGGCGATAAAGGAAACGATGCCGATCCGCACTTGATCCGGCCCGGACGCGTCTGTCGGACTCGCGGCCGCGTGCGTCACTATTTTCCTGATGAGGAAATAAAGGATGACCGAACTGCAGCCGTGGAACAACCAGTTGCCCAAATGGAACCCGAACGGTTTCAAGCCGAAGAGGCTGATCGTCGCACTCCAGCTGATCAAGGTAAGGGGATTATAGCGCATCATCGAATCGACATCGGTAAAAGCCCAGCGGATGCGATCGAGGCTCAAAGGCCCGAGTCTGTGGTTGTTGTAGATGATGATGTCGTCATCCCACATGACAAAATCGGCTTTGAGTATTTGATGATACACTGCCAGTACGATCAGAATGATGACCGTCGGTAAAAGGAACTTCAGGGCGAAGTCCTGCAATTTTTCCGTCCGTCTCGTGGCATCCATGGACACCTGACCTCCGCCGCTCATGTGCGAACAAGCTCCTAAACGGTTTACAACGTCTCGTGCTTCTTCCGCTGTTCCTTTTCCATTTCCTTCTTCCGCTGTTTTACCGCATCGTCCGAGTCGTCATCGAAGCTGACGACCTTCACGTCGAGCCATTTGGACATGAAATCGTCCACGGCGGTCGCTGCCTGATTGAGTTTGTCCTTCGATGCGCCCAGCGACGAGCTCTGCTCTATCATCTTGCCGGTGTCCGTCACGCTCCCGGCTCCGGCCAGGGCGCCGAGGCTCACGCTCCCCTCGGAGGCGGACGGCACCCCAACGGACCCGGCGGAGAAGCTGATGTTCTTGGAGTTCAATACCTCGGTCGCGCCCAGGAACACCTTGCCCCCCGCGATCCCCGCCTCGCCCGCATCGATCACCCCCTGGGGCGCGAAGAGGTGGATGTCCCCCGGGTCGGGGATAGCAAGCCCTTCGCCGGGATAGATATTGGGGTCATAGGTCACCGCCCTGATGCCGCTGCCGACCGAGGGGGGATTGAACTCGAGCTTGTACCCGATGAGATTGCCACCAGAATCGTACTGCGGCCTCGGATAGGGAGGCTGCGCGGAAATGGCAGTCTTGGACCCCCTCCCGGCGTTGATGTTCCCACTGTCGCTCCAAGCGGTGATGTCGCCGCCAAAGAAGGTCATCACCCTCGATACATTGACGTTCAGGTCCCCGCCGGAATAGATGTTGATCGCCCCCCCCTTGTCGGTAAAGATACCGGTGGAGCCCGCGTTGCTCTGGTTGAGGGCGCTCCTCCCCACGTCGATGTCCTTCATGGCGATGATGTAGATGTCGGCGCCGGGCGAGGTAGTGCTTATCTGTGACTGTACCATGCTGATGGAGCCGCCCGTGCTCGAGAACCCCTTCAGAAACGGCTCTATGACCGTGGCCCGCGTATCCTCGATTGTTGCCTGGGCGCCGGCCGTGTCCCCGTTTGCCAGGAGGGTCGAGTACGCATCCCCGTCCGTGCGGAGCGCCTTGAAAAAGGAGGTTACCTGGTCATGGGGAATCACCGCGGCGGACCCGGCCGCCATCACCAGGGAGCTCCCACTGGAATCGAGAAGTTCGTTGAAGGCGTTCCCGACCGTTCTCAACCCCTGTGAGTTACCCAGGTCAATCGAATCCCCCGCCATGATGAAAACATAGCCGGGTCCCCCGACCTCTATCCCGGAGTAATCGGTCGTCAGATTCCCTTTGACGTAGGTGGCGCCGGGGTTCCGGGTCATGATCAGGTCCCTGCCGGCGGTGACGTAGCTCACATCGCCCGCATCGATGTTCTGCGAGGTAATGACAGCGTTGTAGATATCCCGTCCCGCAGAAATTTCCGTCTCCTTGGGAGTGGCGATCCTGAGACCGTCGATATCCTCCTTGGCCTTGATCACTACCGGCTGGCTGTCGCCCCAATGGAGCGGTTTGTTGGCATCATCCGGCGAAGCACCGTGTTCATCCGGGGGATGAGAGGCAACGCCGGTTTGCAATAAAGGCTTTGTCGTATAAAAAACATCGTTGTCGAGCATTTGCAGCATCTTCAAGGTGGCCGCCGTCGAAAGGCTGCTGGAGGCGCTGGCGATGCTGCCGCCGCTGAAGAGCTGCAGGTTGCCGATCGCCGAGGGAGCGAGGTAGGTATCCACATAAAAGGTTATGTCGCCGGCCGAGGCGATCTCCACCGACTGCGGGAGTATCTGTATGCCGCTGAGGTTTCCGCTCGCGGGCCGGTCGTACATTTGGCCCAGCAGGGAGACCCCGCCTCCGAGGGCGGTCAGATTGACCGCGGCCTTTGTCCCGTAGCTCGGGACCCAACCGGCCGCGCTGTTGGCGAGCATCGGATCGAGCACCGCGCCGAGGCTCATTGCACCGAACGCGGTCGCGTTGACCGTGGAATCGTTCATCATTTCGATGGTGGGCTGGCGGTACGTGGGCACGTAAGCGCTCTTGCCGAAAACCGGCTGGGCACCGATGTTCCCCATGACAACGAGGTCCCCGGTCCCGTTGTTAACCAGGTAACGGCCGAAGGCGTCTCCCGCGGCGAACATCCGCAGGTCGCCGGCGCCGAAGGCGCCCGCCTGGGTGGCGATGTCCTTGCCGCTCCGGATGTCGACCGAGCCCCCCCCCATGGCGGCGATCCCCTGTGTGATCATATGGGGGTCGCTGGAGCCGTAATTTGCCGACCATTTGTAGGCGTTGTCGTCGGATGAGTAGGTGACCATGTCCCAGGCATTGGCAGCGGTGTACGCCCCATCCCTGGTCCTGTTCAACGGGTCGAGCGAGTTCCACCCCCAGATGCTCCCCTTCGCGTCGATCGAGATGTTCCCCCCCTCTCCGTAGTTCCAGTATGCCTGGAACAAGGCCCAGAGGTCGGCGTTGGCATCGAACGCGGCGGGCTGGCCCGTGGTGCGGATGGCGCCGTAGCCGGTGCCGCCGATCTGGCTCAGATCGACCTCACCCTTGACCGTGAGGTCGATGTTGCCGGTGCCGCTCTGGATCACACCGCTGTTCAGGTAGAGGTTGCCGCCCACCTTCCCCGTGATGTTCCCGTTGAAGGTGCCGAGTGTGACCGGCATGTAGTTGTATACCGCGTAGGACAGGGAGTTATTGTCGTCGGCGTTGATGAAGGTGTCCCCGGCGGAGGCGAACCGGATCGGGGCGTTCTCGGTGTAGACCATCGCCTGGTTGGCCGGGTCGCTGATCGTCAGCTTCCCGGCGGAACCGTTCGCTATCCCCATCGGGTCCCCGGCGGCGAGGTCCGCGCCGGCCACGAGGTTGAACCCCCATGAATACGCCGCATTTTCCTTTCTCAGGCTCCAATCGTTGACATTCATATAGGGCGCTGATGATGAATAGTCGGCCAGGTTGGCACCGATGGTCAGGTCGCCGCCCGACCTGAGCGTCAGGACGCCGGGGGCCACGCCGCTCCCCCCGACGCCGGGACGCCAGGAGGAGAAGTCCCAGTCGCTGCCGGTGAGTGCGAGAGGGCCGTTGCCGCGAATCTCAATCCCGGGGAGGAGACGGTAACCGGCCAGCGCGGTAAGTCCCGACAGAGTATCCGTGAAGCTCCCCGCCGTGACAGTGGTCAAGGAGGCGGGATCGTAGCTCGTGAATTGTTCCGTCCCCGCAAAAGCCGCCGTGTCTTTGTACAGCGTCCCGTTCGTGGAAGCGTCGAAATCGGTCCCGAGGTCGCCGGTGGGGCTCGTGTACACCTTCACCGCCTCCAGGTCGACCGCAGCCGCCCCCTTGACCGTGGCGCCGGCACCGACCTGCATCAGGACGTCGTTGTTGGCGTCGTTGCGCATCGCCCGGAAATAGGCCGTGCCGCCGCTGCCGGTCCCGCTTCCCGAAACGTCGATGAGCGCGCCGCCGTTCACGTTCAGCGAGCCGAAGGCGTGGTTGAGGCCGGAGGCATCCGCCGCCACGTCCCCCGCCTTCAGGTAGACCTCGCCCCCCGAGCCGTTGGCGCCCGTTGCGTTTGCGAGGAGCTGGCTCCCCGACGCCAAGGTAAGGTTGTTCCGGGCCAGGAGGTCGATCTCT
>DATJLB010000207.1:0-10169 GCA_035490915.1 Geobacteraceae bacterium | reverse complement strand
GGACGGGGATGCTGTAAGGGTCACCTGCAGCCCCTCTTCAAATAGGGCAGTGCAGGTCCCTGGAAGAACTGTACTGCAGTCGATGCCGGTCGGATTACTGTGTACGGAACCGTTGCCGTTACCGGCAATACTGAGGTTAAGGGAAGATGAGCACAGACCCTTCTGGGGAAGCAGGCTGAGAACCAGGACACTAAACAAGAAAATTACGGTTCGTGATCCTTTCATGATTAGTTTATCTCGCCCTCATCCCGATACACGATTTTCGTGCCGCCCAAATGCAGATATATGGTCTGATTCATTAAGGTAACCCAAGTCTTGGATTGGGGGTGTTGTCCTGTAAGGCAAAATCGCCACAGCATTTTACGGAGGATAGTTGTAACACAACGTTAATTTACAAGGGTTACTTGTTTTGTAACTAAATTTTATCAATAGAACTTAAGATTACAATCAGAGGGGAGTATAAATCACCGGACGAAGGCGGAGGTGCTCCTCCTCGCTGCCCTCCTCGACTATTCCTGGGAGCGGCACGTGGTCTACACGGCCCCCCGGCCGCCGCGCAGCATCTTCCGCCAGGCTCGGGAAGAAGATCGTCTACATTCCCCTCGGGAGCCTGTCGCCGGTGAAGCTGAAGCGGCTGCGGGTGTTCCACGTCCTTTCCGGACACGACAAGCGGGAGATCGCCCGGGAGTATATCTGGTGAGTCGGAAAGTGTTGGCGCACACCGGCGCGACCGCTGGGTGGCGCTTCGGCCGGAGTGATCGCTCAGTTCTTCAGTGGATTAACACGTGACAGCCAAGGTAGGGTTAGCTTGCGAAGAGCGGATTTTGTCGTCGGCTTTGGCTTCGGCCTGAGAGAGCGCGGCACGGGCGGCATTGATCAAGTCGCCGGACGACGTGCCGTTTTCGGGGAAGGATGCAATGCCGATGCTCGTGGCCATGCATTCCAGCTTCGGCGAGTTGCTGAGTTCCTTCTTGATGCTCCGCTCGATCCTTTCGCCGACGAAGACAGCCTCGTTGACGGAGGTTGCGGGTAGAATTATGCAGAACTCCGCCTCGTTGGAGCGCCCGACCAGATCGATGTCGCGCAAAGAAGCGTTCAGAATGCGGGCCATTTTCTTCACGACCCGGTTTGCGTCGGCCTGTCCGTTGGCATCGTGGTAGGCGGCAAAATTGTCCAGGCTGACAATCATCAGGGACAGGTGGAGCTTATGACGTATTGAGCGGCTCAATTCCTCATTGAGCCGTTTTTTTATGAAACGGAGGTTGTACAGGCTGGTAAGAGAATCGGTGATGGTATTCAGCTTGGCTTTCGTCAAGGTGGTAATGCGGCCTAGAATGGTTGTGGCCTGCTCCGAGAAGGTGGAAAGGATGTCCTGATCGGCTGGGGTGAACGGCGCGGCATTCTTTTTGTCGGCGAGATTGAGTACCCCGATGACCTTCCCCTTGAATTTGAGCGGCAGGCTTATACACGATTTGGTGCCGAACCGGGTGCGGTTTCGCCTCTTTTCCTGCTGTTCCTGCTCGATGTCCTGAATAAGGAGAGGGGTGCCACTGACCGCAACCCTGCCGGCGATCCCTTCGCCCAACCTGGTGAAGAGACTGCGCGCCAGGATGGGATTTATCCCGAGCACCGACGCGATGCGGAGGATAGCGCTTTTCCTGTCGATGATCATGATGGAGCCGCTGGATGCCCCGACCAGCTCGGCCGCCATCTCCAGGATCAGGCGCAGCAGGTCATCCTGGCTCTCCGTCAATACCAGCGTCCGGATCATCTCCAACATCCTGACGACGCGCTTTTGCCGCCTTGTTTCCCGGTCGGTTATGTTTTCTTTCAGTTTCTCGACGAGCTTGCCCGCCAGAAGTTCGGCAAGCGAGAGGCTCTGGTCGTTCAACGACGCGTCGAACAGAACCGCCATCCCAAATGCCGCGTTGCCGTCGACAAGAGGAAGGCAGAGGGCACTGTCCGCATCCACGCCGGGAAATACCTCCGCAACCGCGTCCCGGGCCAACATTGCGGGGTTGCAGCTGTTTTCCTCGAAAGGGAGGGTTTTCGAGGTCAGGCAGGAGGGGACGGACAGGATTCCCCAGCACGTCTCCGCAAGCCAGCAATTGCTTTCCTCGTCCTTGAGGACAAGGGCGATGGAGGGAACATCAAACAGGATGCCGAGGGTCTCGCTGAACAGGCCGATTGCCTTGTTCGTGCTTTCTTCCCTCCCGATAGCAGCCGCAACGTTCATGACGGTGCTTTGCAGGTGGCTGTTCAAATCGAGCGCCGGCGCTACTTCCCCTGCGTGGAAAGCCGCAATGAGACGCTCCACCTTCAGGACCGTATCGCCCACCTCTTTTTCGGTGCTGGCGGGGAGTTTTTCCAACTGTTCCAGCAATTCGAAGGCCCCGATGTTTTCCTTTTCTTTCAGGAACTCAAACTGTTCGGAGCCGTAGAAATAAAGATCGAACAAGTTTTCCCGCACCCCGCTGCACACGAGACAGGTGCCGGCAGAGAGAGGGATGGCAAAGGAAAAAAGTCCTAGCGGGCAGCGGAAAATTTTCGACTTCTTGACGGACAGGGCCTCTTCGATGGCAACGTTCAAGGAGGGAAGGCATATCTTGTGGCAGAGGTGCGGTATTCCCCGGGTGCCGCAGAGATGCCGGTTGACCTTGCCCGGCGTGGCAACGCTGAAAGAGGAATAGATTGACATGCAGTAATTTTCCAGGAGCGGATTATCTCTCAGGTAGGTCAGGAGCCGTTCAGATTGCGGGGCGTTCATGGAAGTTAGTGCCTCCTTGCATCAGTGCAGCGGTGATCGGGCTGCGCCGCCGCACATTGAAGCAACCGGAGCAGGTTTGCCTGCGCCTTGAAAATGCATTCTGGTTCGATTCGAGGCGATATTACACGATAACGGCACATTATTCAACGATTCCCATCGGCGCAGGCTCTTTTTCACTGCCATCGGCGTGAAAGAAGTTTCCGCCCCTACGGCCTTTCGGAGACGAATTTGTTGAGGGCATCTTTTGCTCCCTTGGGCAACATCGCAAGCTTGACCCCAAACCCGACCGGATACGTCGAGGCAACCCTGTTTACCCATGCGATCTTGGCGTTACACTCAATAATCGTCCCGTCCGGAATCATGAAGGATATCTGAATAACACGGCCGGGTATGCCGAAGTAATCTGCTTCTATATAGGCGCCTTCGATGCTTAAATCGTGGATTACGCACGGCTGAGCGGCGTCGTTGACGCGGAAGGTGCCGTTCATTCTTGTGGGCACGCGCTTCTCCCTTCGGTCGGCATTCGGTATGAATCTGCGGGTAATGTCGAGAAAGCGGGCCCTGTCCAAAGGTTTTGTCATGAAATGATTACATCCGGCGGAATAGCATGCTGCTTCATCCTCCTTCTTTCCCTGCAGGGTGAGCATGATGACGGGAATGGTGAAGAATTCGGGATTGGACTTTAGGGCCTTGCAGCACGCGATCCCATCCATCCTGGGCATCTGTAAATCCATGAAGATGATGTCGGGCCGCTGCGTTTTGACAATATCCAGCGCTTCCGCGCCGTCCCGGGCAGTTAAAATTCTTGCAGACGTATATTTGAGGAAATCCTTTTCGATTTCGAGATACATCTGCACATCGTCGACAAGCAGGACAGTCTTTTCCATTCCACTCTCTCCGTTGGATGCAAAAAAATCAGGGCCAGGGTTCACGCCCTCCGTCTGCCGCGGTGCCTGCAGAAAGGCGTAATTTTATTTTTATATGCGAAAAATGATATAAGTCAATATCTTCTTTCGCGAAATCATGCAGCTTTCCGTGGTTGCCGCCAAAAAAAATCCGGCAACCGCGTAAGCAGGTGTCGGATTTGATGAGGTTTGGCGCGCCCGGAGGGATTCGAACCCCCGGCCCGCGGCTTCGAAGGCCGCTGCTCTATCCAGCTGAGCTACGGGCGCGTAACTCCAGGCACTGGGCACTGGGCACTGGGCTCTAGGTTCTCCTAGCGCCTCGAGCCTAGCACCCCGCGCCTGATTCTCGCTTGTGTCAAGCTTACTGAACTTTCCGCAACACCCGCTTGTCTCCTACGCGGATCGTCAGCTTCTCGCCGTCGAAGAACTCCAGGAGCGGAATCATGAACTTCCGGGAGAGGCCGGTCAACTCCCGGAACTCGGGGGGGGTGATTTCCCCGGTTTTCTGCAGGTGGGCGACCAGCTTCTCCCTGATGGTAGCGAACGGCTCGGGGGAGTAGAAGATGTCGCTCTTCACCTTGACCGCCTTCCCTTCCCGCGCCAGGAAATTGAGGTGTTCCAGCACCACCTTTTCCGTACAGCGGAGCGCATCGCAGAACTCCTTGATGGTCGGGGGCTCCGTGCCCCCGCTGCGGAGCGTCGATTCCACCCCCGCCTGGAGATCGACCTGCTCGGCGGCGACCCCGCTCTTCCGCCCCGGGAGGTTCACCAGGTCACGCTCGGCAACCGCTTTTCCTTCCTTCTCCAGGGAGGCGAGGCACGGGCCGAAGAAGCGCAGGTCGCTCCGCTTCGGGATGCGCGATTTGAGCTCCTCCTTCCCCATCCCTTCCTTCATCGGGTTGTCCTTGAGATACGCCTGCAGCTCGGTGTGGAGCCTCTCCTTGAGGGTGCCGAACGCCTGCCGTGAGAGGAAGATCCGCGGCTCCTTCACGACCTGGACCAGCTCTCCGGCGGAGAGGAGCGCTCCCAGCGCGGCGTCGATCCGCTTCACCGACATGCCGGTCCGGTTGACGATCTCGTCGAAGGAAAGGCCGGAGAGGAGGCTCGCCGTCACCATCAGGCGGATCTTGTCCGTCTCTTCCCCGGCTTCCAACGCCTGCAGGAGCTCCAGCGCCTCCGTCGACCGCCTTCTTCGCCGGAGGGGGTTGGGGTCGAGGACCGTGCCCCCGGCCAGGGTGGCCTGGGGGGAATAGGTGCGGAGCACGAACGGATCGCCCGGCAGGAGGAGCACCGGTTTTGCCAGGCGGAGCTGGACGTAGGAGCTATCTCCCGGCATGAGCACATCGTGGTCGATCAGGATCACCTTCGCCGGCACCTCGTAGGTGGCCGAATGGAGGCGGAGCGTGGAGCGGTGCTTCAGCTCCCGCGGCGCCGTGGCTAGGTAGTTGAGGCGGGCATCGACGATCCGTGTGGGACGGTAGACCCCGCGGGGGGCCACGATGTCGCCGCGGACCACTTCGGTATGTTCCACTCCCTGGAGGTTCACCGCTACCCGCTGGCCGGCGAGCCCCTTTTCAGCCTTCCTGCCGTGGGTCTGGATGCCGCGCACCCGGCAGGGGAGGGCGGCGGGAAGGACCTCCACCTCGTCTCCCACGCCGATCTCACCCGAGAGAAGGGTGCCGGTCACGACCGTGCCGAAGCCGGTGATGGTGAAGACCCGGTCCACCGGGAGCCGGAATGCCCCTTCCCCCTTCTTTTCCTCCACCTCGCCCGCGAGCCTCGCCAGTTCGTCCTTCAGCCGGTCGATCCCCTCTCCGGTCCGGGACGAAATCGGCACGATCGGGGCGGCTTCGAGAAAGCTCCCCGCCAGGTAGTCCCGCACCTCCTCAGTCACGAGGCCGAGCCAGTCCGGGTCCACCATGTCGATCTTGGTGAGGGCGACGAGCCCCTTTTTGACGCCGAGGAGCTGGCAGATGTCGAGGTGCTCGCGGGTCTGGGGCATCACCCCCTCGTCGGCGGCGATCACCAGCATCACCAGGTCCATCCCCCCGACACCGGCGACCATGGAACGGACGAACCGCTCGTGTCCCGGCACGTCGACGATCCCGAGCTCGAACCCCCCCGGCAGGTCGAGGTGGGCGAAGCCGAGCTCGATGGTGATTCCCCGTGCCTTCTCCTCCTTGAGCCGGTCGGTGTCGATGCCGGTCAGCGCCTTGACCAGCGAGGTCTTGCCGTGGTCGATGTGGCCGGCGGTGCCGAGGATGAGGTGTTTCATGAATTCAAGCCCCAAAACGAAGTACCCATAGATTACACCGATTTAAACCAAAATATAACAAAAATCTAAAATGAATCTGTGAAAAACTGTGCAATCTCTGGACGAAAAGAAGCATCAATCCCGAAACTGCAACTGGTGCAGCCGGTAGTAGAGCCCCCGTCGCCGCAGAAGCTCACGGTGGCTCCCTTCCTCCGCCTTTTCCCCCCGGTGGACCACCACGATCCGGCCGGCGTCCCGGACGGTGGAGAGACGGTGGGCCACCACCAGCGCGGTGCGCCCCGCCATAAGCCCCCGGAGCCCTTCCTGGATCTGCCGCTCCGCCTCGCTGTCGACGCTGGCGGTCGCCTCGTCGAGGACGAGGATCTCCGGGTCGTAGGCGACCGCGCGGGCGAAGGAGATCAGCTGGCGTTCCCCGGCGGAGAAGTTCACTCCCCGCTCCCGTACCTCCTCCCGGAAGGCATGGGGGAGCCTCCCGATGAAACGGTCGGCCCCCACCATCCGTGCCGCCTTTTCCACCCGCCCCCGCGCCGCGTCGTCCCCGAGGGAGATGTTGTATTCGACGGTGCCGCTGAAGAGGTAGGGGTCCTGGAGGACCACCCCGATCCTTCGTCGGAGTTCCCGGAGCGGGATGTCCCGGATGTCGGTGCCGTCGATGGTGATGGCGCCCCGGCTTACCTCGTACAACCGCGACAGGAGGCGGGTCACCGTGGTCTTCCCTCCCCCCGTCTCCCCCACGAGCGCGACCGTCTCCCCCCGGCGGATGACGAGGTTGAACCCCTTCAGGACGTACTCCTCCCCCTGGTAGGCGAACCAGACGTCCTTGAATTCGATAGATTCAAATCCCCCCCCGCCCCCCTTTTTCAAAGGGGGATTGAGGGGGATTTGATCGGTCGTCTCCGCATCCAGCAGATGGAAGATCCGCTCCAGCGCCGCCATCGCCCCCTGCATGACCGAATACTTGGCCGAGAGGTCGCGGATCGGCGAGAAGAATTTTTCGATGTACTGGATGAAGGCGACCAGGGCGCCGAAGGTGAGGGCCCCCTTAACGATCTCGCCGCCGCCGTACCAGATGATCAGGCCGACCGCCACGGAGGAGAGGGTTTCCACCGCGGCATAGAGGGAGGCGTCCCAGGAGATGACCGGCAGGTTCGCATCGCGGTAAGAGGCGTTCAGGCGGGTGAATTCCTCCTGTTCCGTCCGCTGCCGGTTGAACAGCTGGATCACGCCCATCCCGCCGATGCTTTCGGCGAGAAAGGCGTTCAGGTCGGCCAGCCGTGCCCGCACCGCGCGGAACGCCTCGCGCATCCGGCGCCGGAAGGTGAAGGCGATCCAGACGAGGCAGGGGAGGACCGTGAAGGTGACCAGGGAAAGGCGGGGGTTCATCCAGAGCATGATCCCGACGATCCCCGCCAGGACCAGGACGTCGCCGACCACGGTTACTATCCCCGCGGCGAACATCTCCCCCAGGACCTCCACGTCGCTCGTGAGGCGGGTCACCAGGCTGCCGGTCGGGGTCCGGTCGAAGAAGGAGGCGGGCATCCGCTGGAGATGGGCGAAGAGCTCCAGCCGGATGTCCTGCATCACCCGCTGTCCCAGGTGCTGGAGGAGCCAGACCTCCAGGTAGGTGAAGAGCGACTCGGCCACGATGAGGAGGAGGAACCAGAGGGTGAGGAGCGGGAGACCCTCCATCCTGCCGGCCACGATGTGACGGTCGATGGCAAGCTTCAGGAGCCAGGGCTGGGCCAGTTTCGCGGCCGCCACCAGTGGCAGGAGCGAAACCGCGCCGGCCGCCTCCCGCCGGTAGGGGGAGAGGTAGCCGATAAACCGCTTCATGAGCCGGCGGTCGTAGGCCTTGCCGAGGGTTTCGTCTTCGTGGAGCCCGCCGAAGTGCATTAGTACCTCTCTATCTCCGCCCTGAGCTGCTGTTCCCGCCAGGTTGCCGCGTAGCGGCCGTCGAGGGCGAGGAGCTCTTCATGGCTCCCCTGCTCGACGATCCTGCCGTCGTCCAGAACGACGATCAGGTCGCAGCCGCGCAGCGCCGACAGGCGATGGGAGATGATCAGGACGGTCCTGCCGCGGTAGTAGGAGGCGAAGTTCGCCAGGATCGTTTCCTCGGTTTCACTGTCCACCGCCGAGAGGGGGTCGTCGAGGATCAGAATGGCCGGGTCCTTGATGAGCGCCCTGGCGATTGAAGCGCGCTGCTTCTGGCCGCCGGAGAGGGTCGTCCCCCGCTCTCCCACCATCGTGCCGTAGCCGTCGGGGAAGCGGGTCACTTCCGAGGCGAAGCCGGCCATCCTTGCGGCCGCCTCGATCTCCGCGTCTTTTGCCCCTTCCCGGCCGTAACCGATGTTCTCCCTGACGGTGCGGGAGAAGAGAAAGCTCTCCTGGGGGACGAAGCCTATGGCATCCCGCAGTCGTCGCAGGGGGATCTTGTTGACATCCACCCCGTCGATGAAGAGCATGCCGTCCGCCACCGGATAGAGGCGGGGGACGAGCCGTGCCAGCGTCGACTTGCCGCTGCCGATCGGGCCGACGATGCCGAGGGTCATCCCGGCGGGGACCGTCAGAGAGATATCCTGCAGCCGTGGCTCCGCATCGTACGCGAAGAAGAGGTTCCGGAATTCGATTTTCCCCTGGACCCGGCCGATTTCCGCCGGGGGGGCCGGTTCGGTGACGGTCGGCCTGGCGTCGAGGACCTGGGTCAGTCGCGACATGGAGGCCGCCCCCCGTTGCATCAGGTTGAGGATCCATCCCATCATGATTGTGGGCCAGATGAGCATCGTCAGGTAGCCGTTGAAGGCGACGAAGTCCCCCAGGGTCAGTTCGCCGGCAATCACCCGGCTTCCGCCGAGGAAGAGGACGATCAGGGTCCCGAGCGCCCCCGTTGCCGTCATGACCGGGATCATGAGCCCCCGCAGCCGGGCCATGGCCATGTTGCTCGCCAGGTACTCCCTGTTGATGTCGCCGAATGCCCCAAGTTCTCCCTCTTCACGGCAGTAGGCCCTGATCAGCATCGCGGCCGAGGCGTTTTCCTCAACCTTGCTGGAAAGCCGGGCCAGTTCTTCCTGCGCCCGCCGGGAGCGGCGGAACATGGAGGCGCTGATCCGCTTCACCACCAGGATCATCAGGGGGAAGGGGATCACGGCGGAGAGGGTGAGAACGGGGCTGATGCGCGCCATCAGCGCAAGGGCCGCGGCGTAGACGATCAGGGTGTTGATGGTGGTGAGGACGCCGAAACCGGCCAGCATCCGGACGTTGGTCAGGTCGTTGGAGAAGCGGGAGAGGATGTCGCCGGTTCGCTCCCGGGAAAAATAGGGGAGATCGAGGGAGAGGAGGCGGGCATAGAGTTCCTCCCGGATCAGGTATTCGATGCGGCGGGCGGCGTTGAGGAGGGTGGTGCGGGAAAAGATCCGGATTACCCCCTGGACGGCGGCGGCGCCGATGATGAGCATGGCGTAGAAAGCCGCCGATCGGCCGCGGGGAGATGGATGCTGCAGGCTCTCCACCGCCAGCTTCAAAAGCCAGGGAATCAGGAGGGCAAAGGCATTGGTGCCGAACAGGAGGACCCCGCCGAGGAGGTAGCTCCGCCGGTTCTGCCGCAGGTAGCTATGGAGTAGGGACAGCTCGCTGATGGAACACCTCGAGGTGGCTTCGTCGCACGTCACATCAGTGCGGTCGCCAGCCTTCTTTGTAATCGATTTGCCCTGTCGTGTCAAAGGGTTCCGCATGACCGCGATGTGCCCATGCTGGAGGCTCAAATTTGTCCGACCAATCCCAAGGCCTTGGTGTGAATCCATGCCAGCCCAGGATTAATAGCTGCTTATAGAGCTGTGCCTGGTGAGCGAAGGCTGTTGACGAACGTCGTTTGTTTGTGCTAAGATTGTTGTCATACCACTTTTGTTTACACTTTGGGCTTGAAATATGAATCGATTAAATGGTACCATGTGTATAAGTATTTTTAGCCATAATAAAAATACTTATAAAACTGATCGATTTATAACGGTTGTTGCGCAGGTATGGATTAAGCATCGCTAAAACCGCCTACCCCTCCCCCTCTCGAAGATCCGCACTGCTCCGCTATTTACCCTCACTAACAACCAGTCTCCACAGGAGGAGCCGTGAAGCATGCAAAGATGCATCTATCCACCGAGACGATGAACCTCGGGTTCGTGCGGAAGGTGGAGGCGCTGTCGGGGAGTAGCGTACGGCGCTGTTTTCAGTG
>DATJLB010000206.1:0-5264 GCA_035490915.1 Geobacteraceae bacterium | reverse complement strand
GGTGTCCCGACTTCGCTATCAAGGTAACCGCATAATAATCTTTACAGGAGGTAGTGAAAGTGGCAAAGAAAGTTGCATTTATGCAGGGTAACGAAGCTGCTGCCCACGGCGCCCTCTATGCAGGCTGCAAGTTTTTCGGTGGTTACCCGATTACACCGTCCACCGAAGTTGCGGAGGTGATGTCCGCCGAGCTTCCCAAGGTCGGCGGCAAGTTCATCCAGATGGAAGACGAAATTGGCGCCATGGCAGCGATCATCGGCGCCTCTCTTACTGGTGCGAAGGTGCTGACCTCCACTTCCGGTCCTGGCCTTTCCCTTAAGCAGGAGAACATTGGTTATGCCTGCATCACCGAGGTCCCCTGTGTCATCGTCAACGTCATGCGGGGCGGTCCCTCCACCGGGATGCCGACTGGCCCCTCCCAGTCTGACGTTATGTGCGCCAAGTGGGGGACCCACGGTGACCATCCGGCCATCACGCTCGTCCCCGCTTCGGTGCAGGAGCTGTTCGAGGAGACTGTGCGCGCCTTCAACCTGGCGGAGAAATACCGCACCCCGGTCATGATCATGCCGGACGAGATCGTTGCCCATATGCGCGAGCGGATCGTCTTCCCCGAGCCGGGCGAACTGGAAGTGATCGATCGTACTCAACCGACCGTCGCACCGGAACAGTACAAGCCGTACGACACCCAGTTCGGCGACGTTCCACCGCTGGCCGCCTTCGGCTCCGATTACCGTTTCCATGTTACCGGTCTTAACAAGATGGCCGATGGTTTCCCCACCACCAAGGCAAACATTGTCCAGGCGGAGGAAGAACGCCAAATCCGCAAGGTGGAGGCCAATAAGGCCGACATCATGAAGTGGGAAGAGTATATGGTCGATGATGCCGACGTCGTTGTCGTTGCCTTCGGTTCTACCTCCCGCTCCGCCCGTTTTGCCGTGAACGAAGCCCGCAAGCAGGGGATCAAGGCAGGCCTTTTCCGCCTCATCACCTTCTGGCCGTTCCCCGAGGAGCGAATTCTCGAAATATCGAAGAAGGTCAAGGCCTTCATCACCCCCGAGATGAACCTCGGCATGTGTACCGGCGTTGTGAAGGGGTGCGTAGAAGGAAATGCTCCGGTTCACGGTATCTTCCGCGTGGACGGCGAGCCCATTAATCCGGGGCAGATAGTAGACAAGATGAAGGAGGTCAAGTAACCATGGCTTTTGATTATGATAAATACATTCGTCCCGGCAAGCTGCCGCACATCTGGTGTCCCGGCTGCGGGCACGGGATAGTTATGAAAGGTCTCATTCGCGCGATCGACGCTTGTGGCCTGGAAAAGAACAACACCGCCATCGTGTCCGGTATCGGCTGCGCTTCGCGCCTCCCCGGCTACATGGATTTCTGTACCCTCCACACTGCCCACGGCCGCGCTGCAGCCTTCGCCACTGGTGTGAAGATGGCCAAGCCCGAGATGAACGTCATCCTTGTCGGCGGCGACGGCGACGGCACCGCCATCGGCGGCAACCACTTCATACACGCCTGCCGCCGCAACATCGACATGACCTACATCATCATGAACAACAACATCTACGGCATGACCGGCGGCCAGTTCTCCCCCTGTACCCCGACCGGCGCCAAGGCGTCCACCACCCCTTACGGCAATCCCGATCCCGCTTTCGACGTGGCGAAACTTGCCATCGGCGCCGGCGCTACCTTCGTTGCCCGCGGCACGGCCTACCATGCCACCCAGATCGACAAGCTGATTGCCGAGGCGATCCAGCACAAGGGGTTCTCCGTCGTCGAGATCCTCGACGACTGCCCGACCACCTACGGCCGCCGCAACAAGTTCAAGTCGGTCATCGAGATGATGAACCGCCTGAAGGACGTTGCTGTACCGGTCAAGGCCGCCGAAAAGATGGATCCCGAGCAACTCAAGGGTAAGATCCTTACCGGCGTTCTGTACAAAGAAGTGAAACCCGATTATACCTCCGAGTATGCAAAGGTCATTGAACGCGCCCAAGGTGCCAAGTAAACATATTAAAATCCGGCACAGGGAAAAGCCCCATATGCAAGGCGCGCGAGTCGTGAGGAGTGAGGCGTACTGTTTAGTACGTCGCAGCGACGAACAGCGAAGCGCAACGCAGCAGATGGGCTTTTGCCGAAGCCGATAAGGAGAATGACAGATGTCTGGAAGATATGAACTGAGATTTTCCGGGGCTGGCGGACAGGGTCTGATCCTGGCCGGTGTCATCATGGCCGAGGCCGCCTCGATTTATGACGGCAAGCAGGCCGTGCAGTCCCAGAGCTACGGCCCCGAGGCGCGTGGCGGCGCTTCCAAGTCGGAAGTGATCATTTCCGAAAGCTCCATCGACTACCCCAAGGCAACCGTTGTCGATGCGCTGCTGGCGCTGACCCAGGAAGCATGTGACAAGTATTCCCATGACCTGAAGGAAGGGGGCGTGCTGCTGATCGACTCCGACCTGGTCAAGAGGCAGCCGGCGGGCAACTTCAACGTCGTCGCTTTCCCGATTATCAACACCGCCAAGAACGATGTCGGGCGCGAGATTGTTGCTAACATCGTTGCCCTCGGCGCCATGGTCGCCCTCACCGGCGTCGTTTCCAAGGAAAGCGCCGAGAAAGCGGTTCTGGCCCGCGTTCCCGAGGCGTTCCTCGAGCTGAACAAGAAGGCCTTCAACATGGGGTTCGACAAGGCGATGGCCGCCAAGAAGTAACGCGTTTATCTTGTAGCGCACAAGGCCCGGAGTGTTCGACTCCGGGCCTTTTTTTGTCTGCCAGCGCCGAGTTTCTTCAAAGTTTTCGTTGGAAAAAGGGGAGGGTTCTGGTAGATATAACCAGGAGGGGATGGACAGTGGATCTGCACCTGAAGGAATATCTCCAGCAGCACGGTTACTGGGTGCTTTTCCTCTGGACCTTCTTTGAAGGGGAGGCGGGGCTCATCCTGGCCGGGTTTCTCGCCTTCCAGGGCTACTTTTCCCTGGGGGGTGTCCTGCTCACCGCCTTTGCCGGAGCCTTTTGCGGCGACCAGTTCTATTTCTACCTCGGCCGGTGGCAAGGATCCTATCTGCTGGAGCTTTTCACCGGCATCGCCCGGAAGTTCCGCAAGGCCCTGCGGCTGATCGAGAAGTACGGGACCTTTGTGGCGTTCGTGTCCCGTTATACGTACGGCTTCCGGATCATCCTCCCCATCATACTCGGGATGACCACGTTCCCGGCCCACAGGTTCTGGTGGCTCAATCTCCTGAGCGCTCTCGTCTGGGCGCTCGTTTTTTCCCTCGGCGGCTATCTCTTCGGCAAGAGCGCCTCGCTCTTCGTCGAGGATGTGAGTCGCTACGAGCACCTACTGATGGCTGTCCTCGTCAGCCTGATCGGCTGCTTGTGGTTGTCCCATTTTGTCCACGCCCGCTGGCGGCGCCGACATGCCAGGCAAAGACTGAAACGGATGAAAGAGAGAAGGAAGGATGTCTGATTCGTTTGTTCACCGGGACCGCATCGCCGTTGTGCTTGTGGAACCGCAAAATCCGGGCAATATCGGGATGGTCTGTCGGGCCATGATGAACACGGGTCTGGACGAGCTTCGCCTCGTCAACCCCTGTCAGTACCTGCACCCCGAGGCCCATAAATTTGCCGTTTCCGCCAAGGACCTGCTGGGTCGGGCGCGGGTGTTTTCCTCACTCCGGGAGGCGCTCGCCGATACGCACCACTCCGTGGCCACGACCAGGAGGCTCGGTAAGTACCGCCGGGAGATCTTTACCCCGCCGGAGATCGTGCAGAAAGTTCTCCCCGACCTCGGCGTGCACCGGGTCGCCCTCGTGTTCGGCAGGGAGGACAACGGTCTCACCACGGAAGAGGTATCTCTCTGTCGCTGGCATGCGACGATACCTACCGCCGGGGAGTACGGTTCGCTGAACCTGTCCCAGGCGGTATTGATCTTCTGTTACGAGTTCTTCAAGGCCGGCGGGATGGTTCTCCCAGCCAGGGAGCGGGAGGTAGCAGGTGTCGAAGAGTTCGAGGAGCTCATGGATCACATGGAGAAATCGCTCCTCCGCATCGGCTATCTCAACCCCCAGAACCCGGCCCACATCATGCGATCGTTTCGCCGGCTCCTCGCGCGGGCGGAGCCGGACAGCCGGGAAGTCGCCCTGCTGCGCGGCATGATGTCCCAGATAGACTGGGCGACCACCGACTTTTACGGGAGGAAAACCCCATGACCCTTACCCACCTCGGCCTGGTGGCTGGTGCAATCACCACGTCCGCGGGGATTCCCCAGGTGGTCAGGGCGTACCGGACCAAGCACACCCGGGACATCTCCATCTGGCAACCGGTCCTGCTCAATATCGGCATGGCGCTCTGGCTGGTGTACGGCGTGGCTCTCGGGGACCTGCCGCTCATCGTTGCCAACGCAATTTCCATCGTCTGCTACAGTGCCCTGATCGTCATGAAATTCCGTTACCGGGATGGTGACAAATAGACTGCAGCATGTATGGTTATTACAGAACGACGTCAAGGAGGGACCATGAAGAGATACACATCGTTTGTTTTCGTCCTGTTGCTGCTGCTGACTACCCTGACCGGCTGCGGCTACAACACCATGCAGGCGAACGAGGAAGGGGTCTTTGCCGCCTGGGGTGACGTGGAGGCCTCGTACCAGCGACGTGCCGACCTGATCCCCAATCTGGTGGAGGTGGTGAAAGGGTACGCAAAGCACGAGTCGGAGACGCTCACCGCCGTTACCGAGGCACGGGCAAAGGTCGGTTCCATCCAGGTGTCCAAGCAGATACTCAACGACCCCCAATCCTTCGCCAAGTTCCAGCAGGCCCAGGGTGAACTGTCGGGCGCTCTCTCCCGGCTGATGGTGGTGGTGGAGAAGTATCCGGACCTGAAGGCAAACCAGAACTTCCTCGACCTGCAGAACCAGCTGGAGGGGACCGAGAACCGGATCAACGTGGCGCGGGTCCGTTACAACAAGGCGGTGCAGGAATTCAACATCTCCATCCGCACCTTTCCCAACAGCGTGACCAATTCGTTGCTGCTCCATCTCACCCGGAAGGAGCCGTTCAAGGCGGAGGAGGGGGCGAAAGTAGCACCAAAGGTGAAGTTTTAAGGGCGGGCGCGGTCTTCCGCCCATCTCGCCGCCGTGTCCTCGAAACCCTGCCTCGACGTAGCGCCGCTACGCCTCGGCACGGTTTCTGCGGGCCGGCGACGATCTGGGCGAAATCTCGCGCCCGTTAGGTAAAACCTTTTTATCTCCGTCGAATTCCGGG